>NZ_CAKVKB010000036.1 GCF_934754915.1 uncultured Clostridium sp. | reverse complement strand
TCAATAAGATTATATCATAAATACAAATATATTTTTATAGATTTGTATAGATTATTTTTAACTGTTAAAAGCCCCCCATTAATTTTTTAGTACAGCTATTTTTAATTAAATAATTGTAATTATAACATTATTCCAAATTAAAATTAAATAGTTATTTTTCTTATCTAACTAACATAGTTTATTTCAAAACACATTTAATGATTTTTTATCTATAATCTAAGATTTATTATTAAATACATCTTCTATTTTTTAAATGAATGTATCATTTTACCTTTATAAATAATAGATTGTAATAAAAAGAAATATACAGAAGGTGAATTAAATGAATCCATTATTAAATATGATACTTGGCTCTATCTTTCCTGGTATGGGTGGAATGATGAATGGTCAAATGGGTGGTGGAAATCCACTAATGAATATGCTTATGGGCGGACTTGGAGGTGGCATGAATAATCCTATGATGAATGGTGGCATGAATCAAATGTCAGGCATGAATCCTCTTTTAAATATGCTTATGGGAGGTATGAATAATCAAAATCAGATGTTTCCTAATCCTATGAATAACCCAAACATGAGTGCTCCATCTCCCAACAATATGAATATGGGAAATATAAATCCTTTAATGAGTATGCTTATGGGGAATCAGAATATGGGAATGAATCCCAATAACATGAGAAACAATAATATGATGAATATTAATCAAAATAATTCTATGAGAAGACGATAATTTTGATTTTTTAGGCGTATTTTTTTATACGCCTAAAACTTATGTTTTTTACATAAGTTTTTATTTTGTAGCCTTTTAATAACACGTCATTACATATATCAATATTTCAAAATTAATACATATATTTCAATATTAAAATTACATTGCAAATTGTTTAACAGATATAAAAATTAAAGAAATCTTGGAATGATTTTATCCTTCATTACAAATTGTTCATTGTACATTGTTAATTGAAATATATATAATTCTTCACTAAAATGAATATCTGATTATTGGACATTTGATAATCAAAATTTATATAAATATTCCATAATAATCTTTATATAAACATTTTTAAGTTCTTGTAAAAGAACATATATTCGTATATAATATCTTTAGAATGTATGTTCGATTACAGTGTATAAGGATGTGTAAAAATGGATTTAATGAGTAAATTAAAAATTCTTTCTAATGCCGCAAAATATGATGTATCCTGTTCATCATCAGGATCTAAAAGAAAAAATTCAAAAAATGGAATTGGAGATGCATCTCTAAGTGGAATATGTCATAGCTTTACACCTGATGGAAGATGTATTTCGTTATTAAAGATATTATTTTCAAATGATTGTATATTTGACTGTAAATATTGTATAAATGGCTCATCCAAAGATTTTACAAGAGTGACGTTCACTCCTGAAGAAGTATACGAGCTTACCATAAACTTTTATAGAAGAAATTATATTGAAGGATTATTTTTAAGTTCAGCTGTTGTCAAAAATCCTGATTATACCATGGAACTTATGCTAAAAACAGTTAAAAAACTCAGAATTCAAGAACATTTTAATGGCTATATACACTTAAAAGCAATACCTGGTGCCAGCGAACATTTAATTGAAGAAGCTGGAAAATATTCTGATAGAATGAGCGTCAATATAGAACTTCCTTCAAGTAAAAGTTTAAAACTTTTAGCTCCTCAAAAAAGCAAAGATAAAATATTAAAACCAATGAACACAATAAAAAACAATATTATTAATTATACGGAAATGAAGAAAAATATTAAAAGTACTCCTTCATTTGTTCCAGGAGGACAAAGCACTCAGCTCATTGTAGGAGCTACTCCAGAAAGTGATTTTAAAATAATCAACCTTTCGCAAAATCTTTATGATAAATTTGCTTTAAAAAGAGTCTACTATTCTGCATATGTTCCAGTAGTAAAAAATGATAAATATCTTCCAGAAATAAGTCACCCTCCAATGATACGTGAACATAGACTTTATCAAGCCGATTGGCTTCTCAGATTTTATGGGTTTAAAGCAGATGAACTGCTTAAAAATAAAGATGATAATTTTGATTTAAATTACGATCCTAAAACACAATGGGCATTAGCTAATTTAAATTATTTTCCAATGGAGATAAATAAGGTTCCTTATGAAATGCTTCTAAGAATTCCCGGAATAGGTGTAACTTCTGCAAAAAAAATTTTAAAAATAAGACGAGTCCATAATCTCAATTTTGATGATTTAAAAAAATTAAGAGTGGTTCTTAAAAGGGCAAAATATTTTTTAACCTGCAATGGTAAATATTATGGTGATGCTGTATTTGATGATGTGTCAATAAAACACAAAATTATAGAAAATAATCTTCCTAAAAAAAATTATATAAATCCTAATCAAATATCATTTTTTGATTATATTTCTTCACAAGAAAACTCTTATTCTAATAACATAATAACATCATCATATAAAAATTTGGATTCTGAACTCATACTTCCAAAAAACAACATTTTATCTCTGCCAGAAAAAATCACATCTATAAATGGAGAATTTTAATTATGAGTATATTATTATATGATAATTCCTTTGAAGGTTTATTAACCTGTATTTACAATGCTTTTTACTCAAGATCCGATATTGAAGGCATTTATAGCAAATCAGATTTCAATGCTCCTTTACTTCTTGGAGAAATTATTAACATAGATACAGATATTATCAAATTCCAAAAAGTAAGAAATGCTATAGTTAATAAAATTGATTTTCTATGCCTAAAAAAAATATATCTCGTTTATCTAAGTTGTAATGAAAATAAAGGTATGATTATATTTAAATATCTTCAATATGCCTTTAAATTAAAGAGAGAGATTCATGATTTTCTTCATCTAAATGAAGTACACAAAATTGAAGAAATACAAAAAAAAGTAACATATGAAGCTCATGTTTTTAAGGGATTTATTCGATTTAAATCCATCAATAATCTGTTTTTGTATTCCTCAATTGAGCCAGATAATGATATTCTTGAACTTATAGCTAATCATTTTATGAAACGCTTTCCTAATGAATATTGGATTATTCATGATCTTTCCAGAGAAAAGGCTCTTGTATATAATACTAATTCATATGAAATAGTCAAACTATCCAAAAATGAATATAGTAAATTCACAGAGTATAATGATGAATATTCTTCTCTATGGAAAACATATTTTAAATCTACAACTATTGAAGAACGCAGAAACCCTCGTCTTCAAAAAAGAATGATGCCCCAAAGATATTGGAAACACATATTTGAAACTAAAAATTAGAAATTTATTACCAAATTCTAGCTAATTGTTTTATAATTCATATTTACTATTCTATTTTACACATGTAGAGGCTGTTGCATTAAGAAATTCAAACGCTGTATATAGCATATTAAATAAATTTTTAACACTATATTTGTATAGCTTAATTTTTGCGCGACAGCTCCACTTAATTACCTATTAGATTTTCAATTCATCATTCAAATACACTTTCAATGATTAATACTACTTCTTTTATTTATTCATTACATTTTCTTAAAACATAACAATTTTTAATGTTATAAAATAAACCTTATTTTCTACTCTTGCATAAATTTTCTGCTTACAAGTATATAAGCAGTTATTATTCCAATACATGTTAAGAACCAGCTTACAGGATAAACAGTCAATAGCATTTCAAATGTATGAAATTTTTGAAATACTGTGCTAACCCATATAAGTCTAAAACCACATACTCCTGCAATTGCTATAACTGCTGGTAATGTTGAATATCCCATTCCTCGTATAGCACCTGACATAACATCCATAAGTACATTAAATGCTTCTAATAAAAGTACATATTTCATCCTAATAATCCCATATTCTTTAACAGCAGCATCTGCTGTATATATACTTATGAATCTGTCTTTAAATAAAAGGAATATACAGCATAAAGCAGTTGTAAAAACAATAGCTGTTACTGAACACACTATAGCAATTTTCCTGCATCTATGATATTTCTTAGCACCAAAATTCTGACTTGTAAATGTTACTGCTGCCTGAGTAAATGCATTTAAAAGAAAATAAGCAAAATACTCAAAATTAAGTGCTGCTGCACTTCCTGCTATTGCTGTAGAACCAAAACTGTTTATAGAAGCCTGTATACATACATTAGAAATTGAAAATACCATTCCTTGTACCCCTGCAGGTACTCCTATTTTTATAATTTCGCCTAAAATCTTTTTATCAATTGCTAGTTTCTTCAAATCAAGATGTATGTCTCTCTTTTCATGAGCAAGAATATATAATATCATTCCTGAACTTACCATATTTGATATAACTGTTGCTATGGCTACACCTGCAACACTTAAATTACATATGATTACGAAAAATAAATTTAATATCACATTTAAAATTCCAGCAATAATAAGGCAAATTAAAGGTCTCTTCGTATCTCCAACACTTCTTAATATTGCTGAACCAAAATTATATACCATTATAAATGGCATCCCTACAAAATAAATTCTTAAATACAATCCTGCAAGTTCAATAACATCTTCTGGTGTTCCCATCATTTCAAGAAGTATTTTAGTTGCAAAAAATCCAAATACTATTAAAAATAATCCACTTATAATTGCTATAAGTATTGATGTATGTACTGCATGCGTAATTTTTTCCTTATTTGCTTGTCCATAATATTTTGCAACTATTACGTTAGCTCCAATTGATAATCCTACAAAAATATTAATTAATAAACTTATAACTGCTTCATTACTTCCAACAGCTGCAAGTGCCTCATTACCTGCAAATCTTCCTACTACAGCTATGTCCGCAGAATTAAATAATTGCTGAAGTATACTGCTTAATGCTAAAGGTAATGCAAAAATGAGAATTTTCCCAAGAAGCGGCCCATTAAGCATATCCATATCTTTGTTTTTATTCATTATTCTATACCTCATCTTTCTCTTTAGTCTCTGCTTAATACTATACTCCTTAAACCAAACTCCATGTCAAGCCTTTCTTATATTATACGTATTTAAAGTAACCGCTTTCTATAATATATAAGGTTAAATTAGCATTTCAAAATGTAATGAAAAATATCTTTCTTAATAAAAGAAAGATATCAAGCAAAATAGCATATAGCTGCATTAAATTATATAATCTAATAAATATATGTGTTTTGTATATATCTACAATAATTCAACTCTGTTTTTAATATATGAACTAAAAAATAATTATTTTTTCATTTTCTATTTACTTTTTTATAGTAATCGGTTACTATAGGTGTATAAAGATTAAGAACGATTTCAAAGGGGGATTTTTAATATGGATATTATTAATAACTTAAAGGAACAATTCAAAAATATTTTTAGCAAAGATTCTGAAAATATTTTCTTTTCACCTGGAAGAGTAAATCTTATTGGAGAACATACAGATTATAATGGCGGAAATGTCTTTCCTTGTGCATTAACTATTGGAACTTATGGATTAATTGCCAAAAGAGATGATTCAAAATGTTGTGTTTATTCATTAAACTTTGAAGAATTAGGAACAATAGAATTTGATATAAACAATCTTGTAAATGATAAAAAACATGATTGGGCAAACTATCCGAAGGGAGTTATAAAAACATTCGAAAATCATGGATTTAAAGCTTCTCATGGTTTTGACATTCTATTCTTTGGAAATATACCTAACGGTTCTGGTCTGTCATCTTCTGCTTCTATTGAAGTCTTAATGGGATGTATCCTTAATGAATCCTTTGGATTTAATATCAACATGGTTGATATCGTAAAAATGTGTCAAGAAGCTGAAAATAAATTTATCGGTGTAAATTGTGGAATAATGGATCAGTTTGCAATCGGAATGGGTAAAAAAGATTGTGCTATCTTATTAGATTGTAACACTTTAAATTATTCTTACAGTAAACTTAACATGGATGGATATAAAATTGTAATTGGAAATACAAATAAAAAACGTGGTCTTGCTGACTCTAAATACAATGAAAGAAGAAGTGAATGCGAAACAGCATTAAGCGAAATACAAAAAGTTAAAAATATAAAATCTTTAGGAGAACTTACTGAAGAAGAATTTGAAGCAGTAAAATCAAACATTGCTGATCCTGTAAGAGTTAAAAGAGCAAAGCATGCTGTTTACGAAAATCAAAGAACATTAAAAGCTGTTAAAGCCTTAGAAAATAATGATCTTGCTCTGTTTGGACAACTTATGAATGCTTCTCATATTTCTTTAAGAGATGATTATGAAGTTACTGGAATCGAACTTGACACACTTGTATCATTAGCTTGGGAATGTGACGGGGTAGTTGGTTCTCGTATGACTGGAGCTGGATTCGGAGGATGTACTGTAAGCATTGTAAAAGAAGATTGTGTTGATAATTTTATTTCAAAAATCACACCTGCATATGCTGATAAAATTGGATATGAACCAAGCTTTTACATTGTAAGTATATCAGATGGTACAAGAAAATTATCATAAATTAAGATTAAGTTACATCTAAATTTAACTCAAAATTTATCAAAAAATAGATACCCTATGCATGGTGCAAGGTTAAGATTCATTTCTTTTACATATATTATGTTCTAATAATAACACCAAATAATAATTAAAGAAATTTTGAAAACATTTCGTCCCTTATTGTTAATTGGAATATATATAATGTAAAAAAATAATCTTATTGCTAAATACCTAAACCAATGTAATACCAAAGAAATCTTGAAAAGATTTCATCCTTCATTGTCAATTGTACATTGTACATTGTCAATTACAACATATATAATTAATTATGTAAATCAAATAGAAATATATAAATAATAAAAGGGAGTGTTATTATGTCAATTTTAGTTTGTGGTGGTGCAGGATATATAGGTTCCCACACAGTTTATAAACTCATAGAACAAGGCAGGGATGTTGTAATTGTAGATAATCTACAAAGCGGCCACATGGGTGCTGTTCATCCTAAAGCAAAATTTTATAAAGGCGATATCAGAGATTCCGCTATATTAGATAAGATATTTACTGAAAACAAAATAGATTCAGTAGTTCACTTTGCTGCTAATTCATTAGTTGGAGAAAGTATGGTAAAACCCCTTCTTTACTTTAACAACAATGTATACGGCATGCAGATTTTACTTGAAAGCATGGTAAAACACAATATCAAAAATATAGTTTTCTCTTCCACTGCTGCTGTTTATGGAGAACCTAAAAAAATTCCTATATTAGAAGATGATGAAACAAATCCTACAAATACTTACGGTGAAACTAAACTTACTATGGAAAAAATGATGAAATGGTGTAATAGAGCTTATGGAATCAATTATGTAGCACTTAGATACTTTAATGCTGCTGGTTCTTTAGGTGATGGTACAATTGGTGAAGACCATAATCCTGAAACTCACTTAATCCCACTTATTCTTCAAGTTCCATTAAAGAAACGTGATGCCATAACTATATTCGGTACTGATTATCCAACTCCAGATGGTACTTGTTTACGTGATTACATTCATGTATTAGACCTTGCAGATGCACATATAAAGGCAGTTGATTACCTTGAATCTGGAAAAGGAAGTAATGTATTTAATCTAGGAAATGGTGTAGGATTCAGTGTAAAAGAAATGATTCAAGCTGCTGAAGAAGCAACTGGACAAGATATTAAGGTTATATTAGGAGAAAGAAGAGCTGGAGATCCTGCTCAGTTAATAGCTTCAAGTGATAAGGCTAGAAATATACTTGGATGGGTTCCTCAATATACTGATGTTAAAAAAATAATAAAAGATGCATGGGCTTTCCATACAGCTCATCCAAATGGATTCGAAGACTAAATTAAAAAAATGACAAATTGATATCCTTTGTTGGAAAGGGTATTCTTCATGAGCAATAGACATTAAACTGTCTATTGCCATTGTCTATTAAATAATGGAGGATAACACTATGATTAATCACGAACTAAACAGACTTTTAAATTTTGGTTTACAACAGGGACTTATTCATGAAGATGATAAGATATATTCAGCAAATATGCTTATCGGTTTATTGAAAATTGATGAATTTGAACCTGAAGATATAAATGAAACTTTGTCTACTCCAACTCCTATTCTAGAAAATATTTTAGATTATGCTGTTTCTAAAAACATGATTGAAGACACTGTAACTGAAAGAGATTTATTAGATACTAATATAATGAACTGTTTAATGCCAAGACCTTCTGAAGTCAGAAAAACATTCACTTCTTTATATAATGAATCTCCTGAAAAAGCTACAAATTATTTTTACAAACTCAGCATAGCTTCAAATTATATAAGAAAAGATAGAATTGATAAAAATATGGTTTGGAAAGCCTCTACAGAATATGGTGATTTAGATATTACTGTAAATTTATCAAAACCAGAAAAAGATCCTAAAGAAATTGCAAAAGCTAAAACATTTAAGTCTACATCATATCCAAAATGTCTTCTATGTAAAGAAAATGAAGGATTTTATGGACATATGAATCATCCGGCAAGACAGACTCATAGAATAATCCCTATGAATCTTGGATCAGAACAATATTTCATACAATATTCACCATACACTTATTACAATGAACATTGTATAATATTCAATAGTGAACATGTACCTATGAAAATAAATAGAAAGGCTTTTGCAAATCTTCTAAACTTTATTGATGTATTACCTCATTATTTTGCAGGCTCAAATGCTGATCTTCCTATCGTTGGTGGCTCAATACTTTCTCATGATCATTATCAAGGTGGAAGATATACATTTGCAATGGAAAAGGCTCCTATTGAAAAAACTTATTCAATTAAAGGATACGAAGATATTAATATTGGAAGAGTTAAATGGCCTATGTCTGTTATCAGAATAAATGGAAATGATAAAACAAGATTAACAGATTTAGCAGAACATATTTTAAATTTATGGAGAAAATATTCTGATGAATCAGTAGATATATTGAGTGAATCAAATGGTGAACCTCATAATACAATAACTCCTATTGCTAGAAAAAGAAATGGAAATTATGAACTTGATTTAGTTCTTAGAAACAATAGAACCAGCTCTGAATATCCTTTAGGAATATTCCACCCTCATAATGAAGTTCATCATATCAAAAAAGAAAATATAGGACTTATTGAAGTTATGGGACTTGCAGTTCTTCCTGCAAGATTAAAAAACGAACTCAGCCTTCTAAAAGATGCTTTAATAAAAAGAATTCCAGATATTTCGGATAATGAAAATATTTCAAAGCATAGTGACTGGTATAAATATCTTTTATCTAAATATGATACAATTACAGAAGAAAATGCCTATGAAATATTGCAAAAGGAAGTAGGTATAATATTCTCTCAAGTACTAGATCATGCTGGTGTATTTAAAAGAAATGATAAAGGAATGGCAGCTTTTGATAAATTTGTTGCTTCCCTTTGATAATTGAATTTAAAATAAATAGTTCATGATTTTATGTTGTAATCTGTTTATCATGACATATAATATTAATTATACTATATATATTGCAAGTTTAAAATATATTCAAATTTCATAGGATATATGTAAAATATCAAAAAATCTTGAGAAGATTTCATCTTTTATTGCTAATTGCAGCAATATGTATAAATATTAACTTAATTTAAGGGCGGTAAATTTATGAAAATAACAATTCAAGATGTAGCTAAAAAAGCTAATGTTTCAGTTGCTACAGTTTCAAGAGTAATGAATGGAAATTATCCTGTAAAAAGCGAAACTCGTGAAACAGTGTTAAAAGTAATTAATGAATTAAATTATATTCCAAATATGCAAGCACGAGAACTTACAAAACAAAAATCCACAACTATCGGAGTAGTTGTTCCAAGTATAACAAATATGTTCTTCACAGAATTGGTTAATGGAATTGAAACTGAATTAAAATCAAATTCCCTCTCAATAATACTTGCATGTACAAATGGAGATTATGAAGAAGAACAAAAATGTGTTAATAATTTAATTTCAAGAAATGTATCTGGAATTATAATTGCTGATCCTGATACTGAAAGTATTAACAATAAATTTTATGATACAATTGCTCATAAACTTCCAATTGTATTCATTAATTCAGAACATACAAATTCCAATATATCATATGTTTCAAATGATGAAGCTTCAGGTGCTAAAACCGCTTTAGAATATCTTTTAAATAAAGGACACAAAAACATCATATTTGTAAGAGGAAAAGATAGTTACTCATATGATATAAAAGAAAAAGTCTATATAGAATTAATGAACAATCAAAAAACTTTTGATTCTTCAAAAATTATTAACATAGGAAATGGAAATACTATAGATACTGTGGATAACACTATGAATATATTTTTAAACATATTAAAAAAGCCTTCCTTTACAGCAGTATTTGCTTGCAATGATCTTATGGCTGTTGGTGTTCTCAATGCATGTAAAAAGTTAGGAATTCAAGTTCCTAATCAGATTTCTATAATAGGATATGATAATATTCCTTTAAGCAAATTTGTAGAACCCAAGTTAACAACAATGGATCAAAATATGTTTTTTCTAGGTGCTAATGCCGCTCAGCTCCTCATAGAAAAAATTAATTGTGACAATAAATTCAGTAAAAGAATCATATTAAATAACACTTTAATAGAAAGAGAAACTGTTATTTCAATATAAACTAAAAAAATACCCTTCAGAAACATTATAGATATAGCATTAATACAATGTTTTCTGTTTCATGGGTGTTTAAAAAATTTTGTGTAAACTTTCTTTTGACCTGTTCTATAACTAAAAAAATCTGAATCTAATGAGAATTTCAACGCATATCATTGAAATTCTCTTTTTATGATTATTTATCAAAATCTAAAATCGCGCTTTCCTGCATCTATATCATATATATGTTCTTCTGCAATCTTCCTTACCTTTTCATTAGGAATATTAAAAAGTTCCTTTTCTATAAGCTTAATTCCTTTTTCCTTTGTATCTTCTTCTGCATAATCATCAAGATATTCCCTTAATGTCATAAGGGCATTTGGATGACAACAATTTGAAATTTGTCCAGCCTTTACAAGAGTCATAAATCTATCCCCTGTTCTTCCTTCTCTATAACATGCTGTACAAAAACTCGGAATATATCCAAGGTCAATAAGCCAATTTACTACTTCATCTAATGTTCTGTTATCTGATACATCAAATTGTGCAGAATTATCTTCTTCCTTTTCTTCTTCAACATATCCGCCAACGCTTGTACGAGATCCTCCACTTATCTGGGATACTCCAAGTTCAAGAACTTTTTCTCTTGTCTTTTTAGATTCCCTTGTTGATATTATTATTCCTGTATAAGGTACTGCAACTCTTAATACAGCAACTATCTTTTCAAATATTTCATCTGAAATTCCATTGTCAAATTCATCTGGATTTATATCATCAGCTTTTCTTACCCTAGGAACACTTATTGTATGTGGACCTACCCCTTTTGCAGCCTCTAAATGTTCAGCATGCATCAATAAACCTACAAAATCATATTTGTACAGATTTAATCCAAACAATACTCCACATCCAACATCATCAATTCCTCCATCCATTGCCCTATCCATTGCTTCTGTATGATATGCATAATTATGCTTAGGACCTGTTGGATGCAGTTCTTCATAAGCTTTTTTATTATAAGTTTCTTGGAATAATATATATGTTCCTATTCCAGCTTCTTTAAGTTTTGCATAATTTTCAACAGTTGTAGCAGCTATATTTACATTAACTCTTCTTATAGCTCCATTTTTATGCTTAATGCTATAAATAGTCTTTATGCTTTCAAGAATATAATCTAAAGGATTATTTTCAGGGTCTTCTCCTGCTTCTATTGCCAGTCTTTTATGCCCCATATCCTGAAGTGCTATAACTTCCTTCTTTATCTCCTCCTGAGTAAGTTTTTTTCTTCTTATATGTTTATTTTTATGATGATATGGACAATATAAACATCCATTGACACAGTAATTAGAAAGATATAAAGGTGCAAACATAACTATTCTATTTCCATAAAATTTCTCTTTTATTTCTCTTGCAAGCTGAAATATTTCTTCTATTTTATCTTTTAACTCACATTCTAGAAGTACAGCAGCTTCTCTATGAGATAATCCTTTATAATTTCTAGCCTTTTCTATTATCTCATTTATGAGTTCCCTATTATTTTTATTAGCCTGTGCATATTCAAGAGTTGATAAAATTTCTTCATCATTAATAAATTCAGTTGCCACACTGGACATAACGTTATACATTTTTTAACACTTCTTTCTTCTAAAAATATTTTACCTGCATAACTCATCCTGATTTAATCACTATCATCTCAAATTCAGCGGAAAGCACCATTATAAGTATTATCTTAATTGTTATTTTTTAGAATACATTGTTTTTACACTGATTCCCTTAATCATCCCTAATTTGCCTGACAAAGAACTTATAACATCATTACCTGCATCAATAACAATACTTATTACACATACATCCTTTTCTTTATATGGAATTCCCATTCTTCCAATTATATATTGACTATACTCATGTAAAATACTATTTAATTTTTCTGTCTTATTTAAATCTTCTACAATAATTCCAATCAGTGCAATTCTAGTTTCCATATTATCGCTCCTGTTAATACAATTTTTAATTGTTTTAATATATGTATTGCAAAATTAAAATTACATTTAAAATCTCTATATATAAAGCTATCAAAGAAATCTTGCAAAGATTTCTTCCTTTTATTATAAATTGTAATTGTTAATTGCAATATACATATAATCCAATAAAAAATAATCTCTGCCCTAAAAATAGGCGCAGAGATACTAATATCAAAAATTTTATAACTAACCGCCTTGCTATTTGGGATAATCCCCTCATATAATCAGAACGACTTCACTTTCTATAAAACCTTTTCCTTCAGATAAAAACTCTTCATGTAAGGTTGTTATCATTTTAACATATTTTTCTTGTCCATTCAAATTTTAAGCATAAAACCAAGAACTACTGTGTTCATCAAATATAAAAATATAATTCTTATGCAATAGCAGTTATATTGTTATCAACAAATTAATAACATACTACAATCCCACCATCATCTGCATAAACTGTAGTAAGGCCTCCTCCTTCAAAAATAACCACATCTTTGAAATTATACATTCTTTTTATATCTTCTTTTAATTTTTCTGCTCTTTCTTTTGCATTGACATGTGATATTGCAAGAATCTTGCTTTCAAAATCATCACCTTCTTGACCTATCATCTCTAATAACCTATTAAAAGCTTTTTTTCTTCCTCTAACCTGTTCCTTTAATACAAGTTCTCCATTCCCATTATCACACATTATAGGTGTAACTTGAAGCAATGATCCTACAAATGCTTTTTTACTACTTATCCTTCCGTTTTTAGCTAAATTGTCTAACTTTACAGGAATTAGAAATGTTTTCATTTGATCTATATATTTATTAATTTCATCTACTATACTGTTATTATCTATTTTTTCTTCTATCATCTGTTTAATTTTTAACGTTACAAGACTTGCTCCCGCAGTTGCTGTTTTTGAATCAAATACATGAATAAATCCATCTTGAACTTCTTCTAAAAACATTTCCGCTGCTAACAGTGCACTATTATGAGACCCGCTTAGTTTCTCTGAGATAGTCACCACAAAATTCTCTTTACACTTTTTAAATGCTTCAAAAAAATCATGAGGTGAAGGACATGAAGTTATTATTTTATTTTTCGTTGCCTTCATTTTATTTCTCAATTCATCTAAATCAATATTCTTGTCAATAATCTCTTCATCTTCAATGACAATTTTAAAAGGAACACTCTCCATCTTTTCTGCATCATCAAAAATCTCTTTATTAATGTCTATACAGCTATCAGTTATTATTCTATTTTTCACTATGCTTCTCCACCTTAAATGTATTTTTCTTTAGTTTAATTCTATAATCTTTGTTATCCTATTAACTTATGCTAAACTCTGTTTATACTTAATATAACTTTAATTTTACACTATAACTTGTATACAATACAATTAATATTTGCTTCTAAAATTAATATAAACACTGTATTTTCAATAATATATTATAAAAATGTAAATTCGTACATTTAATGTTATAATAAACTCAAACATTATTAATGGAGGTTTTTACTTTGAATTATAATATACAATTAATAAAAAATGACAATTTCACTCCAACATATTGGTCAGGAGGTATGGCATCAGAACTGATTACATTTCCTGAAAATTCATCATTTGCAGAAAGAAATTTTTTATGGAGAATGGGATGTGCAAAAATAGATATTGACACATCAAATTTCAGCACTCTTCCTGGAGTCAAAAGACACTTAATGGTTACAGATGGTGAAGTAACTCTTATACATAAAGATAAATATTCAAAAACAATAAAACCCTTTGATCAAGATTTTTTTATAGGCGATTGGAATACAACAACAAAAGGGCGTTGTTCAGTTTTAAATTTAATGACCAGAGAAAACTATGATGGAAAATTAGATCACATCAACATACCATCAAATTCACAAACTGATTTCCAATATGTACTTCAAGAAAATAGCACTATTGTTTCTGTCTGTATACATCCTCTAAATTCTGATATAAATTCCATCATAAATGATGAAATTTTTACACTTTCCAAAGGTGAACTGCTTTGTGTGAATATAACAGACTCAAAAATGCTTCCTGATATAAAATTAATCAATAATAATTCAATTAATTCAGATATAGCTGTTTCTATTATATATTCCAATTAATAATGTACAATGATCAATTTACAATGAGTGATAAAATCTTTTCAAGATTTCTTTACTATTATGTAATTTCATTATTGGAATATATGTATATTTAAAAATAAACAGAGTTGTAAAAACACAACAACTCTGCTTATTTCAATGTTTTTAATTAAAATCATGTTAAACTCTAATTAGAAAATGTCTGTGTACCCATATATTTTCCATTACCATACACTACTCCTATACCAACTTTTGTATAAGATGGATTCATCATATTTTGCCTATGACCTGAAGAATTCCACCATTGATTAAACAATTCTACTGGATCATAGCTGTTGTATGCAATATTTTCTGCTGTAGCATTATATTTATATCCTATTGTTTTAAGCCAGTTAGTCCATTGAGTCCCATCTGGATTTGTATGACTGAAGTAATCATTTTGAATCATATGGTTACTTTTATATCTTGCAACACTCAACAATGTATTATCCATTGTTAATGGATTAAGTCCTGCTTCTTTTCTCTTTTGATTCATAAGTTCCAGAATTTTATTTTCTGCACTGTTTTCAATTTTAACTGAATATTTTTCTTTTACAGCTGGAAGTCCTTCGACACTTATGCTCCCAATACTTCCAGATCCATTTTCATTTGAAATATTATTATCTTCTAACTGTCCATTTGAATTCCCTGGTTTATTTTCATTTTCTGTCACATCACCACTTGTTTCAGAATCCTCTGGTTTACTATCTGGTTTTTCATCAGGCATTATAATATCACTGCTATCTGATCCATTATTACCTGATTCATTATTGTCTGGATTTTCTATTTCAGTTCCTTCTTCCGGTTTTTCTATTTCATTCCCTTCATCTCCTGTCGATTCATTATTTCCAGTATTTTCTTTATCATCAACAGATTCGTTATCCTTAATAATCAAATTATTGTTTGAATCAAATTCTTTTTTAATATCAGGAACATCGTTTCCTATTAATTCTCCATTTTTAGCAAATCTATAAATTTTATTTTCAATTCTTACTCTTCCAGTCTGCATAACCCCATATTTATTAAAATAATAAATTTTTTCATTTATTTTTATTACCCCAGTCTGAATTTTCCCGTCATTATCAGCATAATACCATTTTCCTGATTTTTTTATCCATCCTGTTTTAACATTTCCGCTTCTATCAAAACAATACAATTCATCATTAATTTTTAACAGTATTGTTCCTTGTTTTCCACATCTATTAGAATATGATACTGATTTTTGTGAATTATTTGAATTTTCTTCAACTCCTGTATTTTCCTCAGTGCTCAATTCCTCAAAGATTTTATTATCAGTTGATTTTTCATAAGCAACTATCTCTTCATCTGCTTTTTGATTATAGTTTAAAGTTTCAATTTTTCCTTTCGCAGATACTCCTAATGGAACTAAGGCACCTATTGTTGCTGCTACAACTCCTGCACTTATAAGCTTCTTTCTTAAAAAAGTTTTTTTCATTAGTTTTTCTCCTCCTGTGTTATAACTGGCTGCTTGTGATTCTTTTTCTTTTATTCAAATTTCTTGAATCAGCCGGTGACTCTATGGTAACATATGTTCGACATTTTTCGACTATGCTTAATCCTTCTCTATATACAACAGATTAAATTATTCGTATATTCCTCCAAATAGCTACATAACTGATGCATTTTCCAGTATGATATTGTTCCATCCTACTCATATCAATGGGTTAGCTCCATATATTTTTATGTATATTTTTAGTTTTTATTGTATTTACGCTAAAAATCATTCCAATATTTACATGTCGTAATAGAATAATTTTTTCATCATGAGGTAAAAAATAAATATTTTTTTATAATTGTTCCTTGTCACAAATTTATTTCATATATTAAAATACAAAACATTTCACAATTTATTTAGGAGTTTAAATATGTATAAAAAAGGTGATTTTCATATTCATTCAACAGCTTCTGATGGAAACTGTACTCCAAGCGAAGTTGTAATGCTCTCTCAGAGGCGAGGAGTTGATATTATAGCCCTTACTGACCACAATACAACTTCTGGACTTAATGAAGCTGTTAAATGTGGAAATTATATAGGAGTAAAGGTAATTCCAGGTGTTGAACTTTCAACTAAATACAACAATACACGAGTCCATATTTTAGGGTATTTTAAAGATGATAGTTATAACGATGAACTTCTTATAAAAGTATTGAACTGTGTAAAAAAACACAAAATAGACTCTGTAAAAAAACTTCTCCACGGTTATCTTAATACTTATTATAGACGAGATAAATTATGTGTAGAAAATGGAATTGAAATTTTAAAATTTTTTGGTGCAAATGTTGTTTTAGCTCATCCTGTTCTTCTTCCTAAAAATGATTTTGATGAAATAATAAAATTGAATTTTGATGGAATTGAAGCTAAGTATTTTTCAAATACTGAAACTGATACAAAGTATTTCCTTAATATTGCTAAAGAAAAAAATATATTTTACACTGCCGGCTCTGATTTTCATATATCAAATGAAAAATATAGATCTCATGGTCTTATTGGAGATGTTTACCTAAATTCAGATGAAATATCAGATTTTATCACAAGAGCTGATTTAATTCATATATAAATATAGAAACAATAATATTTATACAATTAATAATGTGTAATTGAGAACTTACAATAAATGATGAAATTCCTGTAAAATTCCTTTAATTATTATGTAGTTCTATTATTTCAAACATATATAAAAAATTACTACATAACATCGTAATTTTTGTTATGCAGTAATTCTTTAATATATGTGAATATTTCATAATTATAATCTTATATAATCAAAATTCACTCATAATATGTATTTTCTATTTCTACTGATATGAAAAATCTTCATATGATTATACTAAAATTTCTTCTTTTCTCTTTACTGTATCACTATTTAATTTATAAATATCATAAACATTTTCTGTTCTGACTTTTATCTTATTACATTCATATTTTTCACTTTCTAATTTTTCACCATATGCTTTTTTTATGGCTTTATGTAAAAAATTTATTCCTATTTTACAAGATTTAAAAATCCCTGCTGACATTCTTGAATTTATTTCAAGAAGATAAATTTCATTATCTTTCAATTTAAATTGTATATTAAATAAGTTATCTAACTTATATCTTTCAGTTAATATTGCAGCTATTTTATCAGCTTTTTCATCAATTCTTACTATCTGTTCAAATTTATTACTTTTTACTCTTGTAACTGAATCAACAAGTCTGCCGTTATCTCCAAGACAATCTATTGACCATTCATCATCTGGAAGAAATCCCGACATAAGCATAGGTTCTATTTTTTCCACGCTATTCAGTATCTCACATAAACGCTCATAAGAAATCTGAAAAGATGAAAATCTAAGTTCATCAATTAGAGAAGTCCCTTCCTTAATCACCTTAAATCCTTCTGCTCCAATTCCTGATACTGGTTTAATGCACACTTTAAATCCCTTGCTTTTTATATATTCATATCCATCTAAAAATTCTTTATAATTTGTTATCATTTTATATGGAGGTATTTTTATAATAGATTCGTCCTTCAAATCATCATATACGGCTGCTTTGTTATCAATAAATTCATATAATTTCCTGCTGCCAACAAATATCGTCTTTATTCCTAACTCATTAAACTTATCAGAATATCCAGAAAGCTCTGATACTCTATACCTTGGAACAAATACATCAATATCATGATTTATACAAAAATTTATGCAATACTCTGCATAATCTTCACTCTTTTCAAATTCTGGTTCAAGTTCATAATAATCTGCACTTTCTTCAAGCCTTATATTTCTCACTGGATGAGAAATATATATTTTATAACTTATATTGTCATTATTATTCTTTAATTCTTTAATTATCTCTGATGTATCTGTAAAACATCTATTAAAATATACATTTATACTTTTCATAATATAACCCTCTTTAAAAAATTCCATTGCTACAGAACTTATTAAAACATCTATTGCAATGCTAATGACTCTTTAATTTTATACAAGCTTCAATACTTCTGTCTTATTTATTCCACTTAATTCTTCCTGAATGTTAACCTTAACCTCCTGAGAACTTCCAACTTCAAATGTTATGTTAATTTCAAGCTGGTATTTAGGAAACGGCTTTAATCCAGTAACTCTTACAGTACCAACATGAGAATTTTTCTTTGCAATTGGATCAGTTCCTTGATAAACCTCAACATCAATTTCTGTCTGATTATCTTCATCAGTAGTAAATGTCAAAGTTTCCTTTGCAGGAGTTTTTGAATTCTGTTCTATGAGTACAATAAAGTTTCCATCTCCATCTTCAACACCAAGTGAATGTGCAACAGCTGTTCCAATCGTTATTTTCTTATTAAAATCAAGTTCATTTGCAAGATATGCTGCATAAATTGCTGCCCCTTGTGCAACACATAGACTTGGATCAATATCTGAATATGTTTTACCATCTCCACATTCTTCTCTTATTATATCATCCACTATTGAAATCTTGCTTGAACCACCAACTTTTATAACTTTATTTATGTCACTTGATGATATTCCTGCATTTATCATAGTCTCTTTAGTTATCTTTCTTATTTTTTCAATGTATTTTTCTATTGATTTTTCAAAATCCTCTCTTGTATATTCAGAATCTATATGAACTCCAGGAATTACATCAGGCACTGCAATATATGTGACATCTGTAGAGCTAAGCATTTCCTTACCTCTTATTACAGCATCTAAAAGTTTCTGTTTCCCAATTTTTTTTAGCTTTTCAACCTTAACAGTCTCAAAATCAATCCCCTCTTTTTCTATAATATAATCCATAAAGGCCTTATCAAAATCAAGTCCTCCTAATCTATCATCTCCGCCTATTCCTATTACATTAAAATTAATGTCCTCAGCATTTTCTTTTATGTTTATTATTGTTAAATCGAATGTACCTCCTCCAAGATCAAATACCATAATATTTTCATCTCTGATTTTTCCTTCCTCTGAATGATGCAGTCCATATGCAAAAGCTGCTGCAATAGGTTCCTGTATTATTCCAGTCAAATTTAATCCTGCCATTTTGGCTGCATCTGCTGTATTTTGAAGCTGATGTGCTTTAAAATAATACGGAACTGTAACAACTACTCCTGAAGCATTGTACACTCCTAATGGAAACATTCCTTGTATATTATCATATATATTTTTTAAAATCATTGATGATATTTCTATTGGTGAATGTTCTTTTGATCCTAACTTTATCTTTATTGTATTATCATCCATCATTCTCTTCACACCGACTACAACATTATCTGGATTTAAAATTCCACTCATAAATGCAGCATTTCCATATATATATTTATTATTTTTTTCATCATAATAAACAACTGACCTTATACATCTTTCTCCTTTTGGACTATATACCTCTGCTTCCTTGCCTGTCCATCTTGCTACAGAACTATATGTTGTTCCTAAATCTATACCTATAACTGGAGCATTTTGTGCATCATATTTCATTATTTATCCCACCCTATTTAAAATAAAATTTATCTATAAAATATCCTTATTAAGAATCTACTTTGATATTAACTTAAATGCTATAACCTGAGCCTGCCTCAATACATAATTATGTCCAGTTCCATAAACATCTTCCCTATATTCATATCCATTTCTTATTACACTTTCAACCTTTTCATCAAGAGATGGATCTTCTGTTTCTTCAATATCAAGAACCTCTGCAAATTCAAAATCAATTGCATCATTTACATTAATATCAATTTCCTTTATTTCACATTCATCTAGAAATTTATCAAATAATCCCTTTAACTCTAAATATTCAGAAAATATATCTTGTTTTAAAACTTCATTAGAAGCATTTTTAATAAAGTTTATACCTGAATTTATTCCATCTATTATTGGGAGAATACTATTTTGTATAAATTCAAAATACTTATTTATCAAATTTGATCTTTCTGCTGAAACACTGGTAATTATATTGTAATTTTCGTTCATTATATTACGTATTTCATTTTCATTCTTATCAATCAAATCATCTCTTATCTGATTTTCATTAAACTGCATTATGTCTATTTGGATAATTTTATTTATACCATTTGAAAGTACATTTCTACTCATTTTATCAATCATATTGATACCTTTTATTCTATTTTCAATAAGTTTATTATCTTCTAAGGTATCAACTCTGTAGTTTTCTTTCATATGATTATTAAAATTTTCTATACTAAGATGTACATTATCAAACGCTTTTTTACTATTTCTTATGAGTTCGTTAATCTTTAATCGCCAATCATTATAACTCCATACATTTCTGTCATATGCTATTTTGTCATCATATATCTGCTCTTTATAAAGATTTAAATCTAAAGCAGAGATTTTATCATCATCTTTTTTACATTCCAATTCAGATATTTTATTTTCATCATTCTTATCCAAATCTTCAAAAATCGAATCAGTTTTTGACACATTTGTATTATTTGTTTTCTTATTTGTTTCCTTAACTAGCTTGTCCTCTGTAATTTCACTTGTTATTTTTTCCTCTTCATGTAATTGATTTTCACTGCTTTCTGATGGTACTGAATTTTCCATACTATCATTTTTAGAATTCTTATTATCATTATTACACATTATATAATCCTCACCTGCTTTCTTTTGCAATATATAATCACCTCTATATAACTTGCGTATATTAATTTTTTTACCTTCCTTGATCATGTGTATCAATTAATACTTCAACTGGTTTAAGTCTTCCCATTTCTACATATGCTATTATTCTGTTTATATCATTCATTTCCACAAGTTCCATAAACTCTCTTGTCATAGGTATTTCAACACTTCTAAACCTTATTATCATATTTTCATCAATATCAAATAAAGCCAAAACTGGAATTTCATTTTCCTGGGGTTCTATTATCTTTAATATAAGTTCACCTATATATTCATTTTCTGAAGGATTTATATTATCTCCCCTATATACATTAAACAATACCTTTCTTTGAAAAGGCTTTGATGTTGCACCAATTACTCCATTTTGTACTGGAAGTAAAGAACCTTTTCTCACTATAGGTTGAAATATTAAATTGTCTTTCATATCCAGCATATCAACACCATAAGTAAAAACTGTTTTTTCTTTTATATTTATCTTCTTGCTCAAATCAATTCCACTTCTGTCCTGATAATCTGGAGAAGAAAGATTGACTGCCATTATTGCTGCCCCTCTTGCTACAACCTCATCAACATTTGCAGACATATATGGTTCCTTTATTTTTCTTGTGATTGTCTCACTTATTATAGGCATTTTAGTAGACCCTCCAACAAGAATCACCTTATCTATATCCCTTTCTGTATAATGTATGCTTTCTAATGCATTATTTACTTTCTCTATTGTTCTATTTACAAGATTTCTTGAAAGATCCTCAAATTCTTCTCTTGTTATTACTTTTTCCAAGCAATAATCATCTATAAGATTAGGGATAATCACTTCTGTTTCTTCCATATCTGATAAATCTTTTTTTGCTTTTTCTGCTGCTTCCTTAATTTTTGTCATTGCAGAAATATATTTTCTATCTTTTTGAAGACTCAAAACTACATTTAAATCCTTTTGAACCTGATGATATAATATTCCACTTATAACTTCATCAAAATCATCACCACCAAGATGAGAATCACCATCCACTGCAAGTATCTCAAAATCATTGTCCTTAACTTTCATTATGGAAATATCAAATGTGCCTCCCCCAAGATCATAAACCATTATTGTCTGATCCTTATTCTGGTCAATTCCATAATCCAAAGCTGCTGCTGTTGGTTCAGGCATTAATCTTAATACTTTAAATCCAGCCCTTTCAGCAGCACTTTTAGTTATTTTTCTCTGTTCTGATGTAAAATAAGCTGGTACTGTTACCACAGCCTCTTTAATATTTTCGCTAAGATATTCTTCTGATTTTTCTTTAATTTTCTTCAAAATTCTATATGCCGCATCTTCAGGAGTAAATATATTGCCTCCTAAATTATAATGTGCATCTCTTCCTATTTCCCTCTTACTTGATGCAATACAATTTTTAGGATCAATTAAAAGTCTCGATTTTGCCTGTTCACCAACTATAATTTCATCATTTCTGAAAGCTATTACAGATGGCATTGTATTTTTCCCTTCTATTGGAATAATCTCAACTTTTCCTCTTTTAATATAAGCTGCAACTGAATTTGTTGTTCCTAAATCTATTCCTATTATTATTGACACCTTTTCTCCCCCTCCTCATTAAGGAATAAAAAAATCTGCTTCGCAGGCTGCGTGTTTCCGCCTTTTTCAAAAGTTATCCATAGCCTGTCCCTAAATATAACTTCCTATAAAATAAAAAAGCACCTCAGGGAACCCTCAGAGTTCCCTGAGGCGTTTTTAAACAACCTCTTGAATAAAAATATTATCTATTTCTTAAATAATCTTAATACAAATTTAACCAATTCATTAACTACTATTACCATGAATGCAAGTGCTATTACTTTTCCCCACATTGAAACTGATAATGCTACAGAACTAAAGAATTGAGTAAATATCTGAGTAAATATTACTTGTGCTACAGCTGTAATACCTATAATTTGAAGCGCTAACTTATTCTGCAATAAGTTAGGTATTATACTGTCAGTTCCAAATTCTCTACAATTAAATGCATTGAACAATGCACTGAATGCAAATAATGCAAATAATACTGTTTCCATTTCACTGGCATTTCCTACAACTTCTGTAGATGCACCAAGAATATTAAACTTCATCTGAATCAATAATATACTTGTCACATATAAAGCATTCAATACAATAGATGTAATCATACCTTTTGTTATTATACTTGCATTTCTATCTACAGGTTTTCTATCAAATACTTTATCTCTTATTGGTTCTAATCCTAAAGCTAATGCTGGAGGTCCATCCATTATGATATTAACCCATAAAAGCTGAATTGTAGTAAATGGCATATCAAGATTTAATACTTGTGAAACAATAGCAATTAAGAATGCAATAATATTAACTGTAAGCTGGAATTGAATGAATCTCTGGAAGTTTTCATATACTCCTCTTCCCCATTTAATGCCATGAATAATTGTAGTAAAGTTATCATCAGTAAGAATTATATCTGCTGCATTTTTTGATACTTCTGAGCCTGATATTCCCATTGCAATACCAACATCAGCTTTTGTAAGTGCTGGAGCATCATTAATACCATCTCCTGTAACACCTACTACTTCACCATTTGCTTGAAGAGCACTAACAACTCTCATTTTTGTTTCTGGCTTACTTCTTGCAACTATAGCAATATTTTTAATTTCTTCTTTTAATTCATCATCTGATAATGTATCAATATAAGTTGCTTCAACAGCTTTTTTACCTTTAGTAAGCATTCCAAGCTCATCACCAATAGCTACAGCAGTATTAATATTATCTCCTGTAAGCATTTTAGTTTCAACTCCAGCTTTTCTTGCTGTTTCAATTGCATTTGCAACATCTGGTCTTAGCGGATCTTTAATAGCAACAAATCCATTAAATACCAATCCATTGCTTTCAGTTATAGACTGAGGATTTAAAATACTTACATCAGCTGTGGCAGCAACTTCTGCTTCTGCTTCCTGTATCATTCTAAAGCCAAATGCAAGTATTCTCATTGACTTCGACTGAAGTTTCTTAATTTCTAATACAATTTCTTTCTTTCTTGCTTCTGTTAGTTTTACTATTTCACCATTTACAACTTCATTTACAGCATTATTTAATAATATTTCTGGAGCACCCTTAGCAAGAAGAATTGAATTTCCATTATCATTTAAGATTGTTGCCATAAATTTATTTTTTGAGTTAAATGGCATTTGGTGAATAACTTCACTTTCTTTTCTGGCTTTTTTATAATCATAATTCTTTAAATATAAAAGCAAAGCACATTCTGTTGAATTACCAAGATAATTGCATTTATCACCTTCAAAACTTATATCTGCTGTTGAATTTATCAAACAGTTATTTATAAAATTTTTATCACTTATCTTGTCTGCACTTTCTACAAAAGCACCATTTAAATAAAGATTTTCAACTGTCATTCTGTTTTGAGTTAATGTTCCTGTTTTATCTGAACAAATTACACTTACTGAACCTACAGTTTCACAAGCTTCTTTCTTTGTAACAAGGGCATTTATCTTTGCCATTTTCTGCATTGTAATTGCAAGTGTCATATTGATCATTGTTGGAAGACCTTCTGGTACTGCTGCAACAATTAATGCAACACAAACAACAAAAGCTGTCTTTACTTGATCAATAGAATTTAAAAATGGTAGAATTCCTGATGTATCCACATTTAGAGAATGAGACATAACAAGTTTTGTAACCATAAAAATAAATAACAATGCTGCTATTACACTCGATACTTTTGCAATAGTACCACCTAAGCCTCCAAGTTTAATTTGAAGAGGAGTTTCTTCATCTTCAACTTGAAGATTCTGAGCTATTTTACCCATTTCAGTATTATCACCAATAGTAGTTACCACCATTGTAGCTTTCCCATAAGCTACTAAAGTTCCTCCAAATCCCATATTAATCTGCTTTGCAGGAATAGGATCTTGAATTTTCTTACTTCCATCTTTTGCTTCAATTTCTTCCATTTGAACTATTGCATGTGCATCTTTTTTTACATCATCAGATTCACCTGTAAGCATATCTTCTCTTATCTTTAAATCGATAGTTTCTATAAATCTTCCATCTGCTGGAATCATATCTCCGGTCTCAAGATAAACTATATCACCTGGAACTAATTCACTTTTACTTATCTGGCACACCTGTCCATTCCTAAGAACCTTTACCACTATGTCTTCTGTCATTTTTGATAGAGCTTCTGCTGCTTTTTTAGATTTTCCTTCTGTTATAATTCCAATTGCAATACCTATTGCTACTGCCATAACAATACCAACAGCATCATAATATTCACCTATAAGTGCACTTATTAATGCAGCAGCTAGAAGGATGAGCATCATTGGCTCCATTATTGCATCTTTGATATCATCTAGTATG
Organism: uncultured Clostridium sp.; assembly: GCF_934754915.1. Taxonomy (GTDB): domain Bacteria; phylum Bacillota; class Clostridia; order Clostridiales; family Clostridiaceae; genus Clostridium. The sequence continues at coordinate 4,079 of NZ_CAKVKB010000036.1, read as the reverse complement.
CTGCCTTCTTCTTTGTGTGTAAACTCGTTCCTTCCATATTTTTCATTTCTTTGTTTTACAGAAGAAGAATCGAGCCCACTTTCCGTGTTAACATCTAAATCTTCTAATACAGATCCGATATTTTCATTAAAATACTTCATTTATATTACCTCTGTTTTATAATTTTATAAAAAACTTCTGCAGCCTAAATTAACAGACCACAAAAGTTTTTATTCATTAATTATTTATTGACTATTATATCAACTTTTAAACATTAAGTCCAAAATTTCTGCAAAGTGCAGCTAAACCGCCTTGGAATCCACTTCCTATTGCATTGAACTTCCATTCGCCATTATGTCTATATAATTCACCTACAACTATTGCTGTTTCTATTGAGAAATCTTCTTCTAAGTCATATTTTATAAGTTCTTCATTGTTATCTGCATTAAAAATTCTTACATATGCATTTGAAACTTGACCAAAATTTTGTTTTCTTTCTTCAGCTTCATGAATTGTTACTGTAAAGTCAATTCTTTCAATATTTGCTGGAACTGCTGATAAATCAATCTTTATCTGTTCATCATCTCCATCTCCAGCACCAGTTAAATTATCTCCCATATGTTCAATTGCACCTGAAGCATGCTTTAAATTATTGTAGAATATCATATCTGCATCAGTTTGAACTTTTTTATCTTCACCACAACAGAATGCTGCTGCATCTAAATCAAAATCAAATCCACCATCATACTTATTTACATCCCATCCTAATCCTACAACTATATTTTTTAATCCTTTATTTCCTTTTGTTAAATCAACTTTTTGACCTTTTGTCAATACTACTCCCATTATTATATACCTCCTTAAATATATCTTTTCATCATATCACCAAGACCTGTATCATTTGTACCCTGGCCTATTGCTGCAAATTTCCATTCTCCATTATGTCTGTAAACTTCTGCTACAATCAAAGCAGTGCTTCCAGTATAATCATCACTTAAATTATATCTTGCAATATCTTTCCCAGTTTTATTATCTGCAATTCTTATAAATGCATTTTCAATCATTCCAAAATGTTGTTTTCTCCTTACACAATCATAAATATTAGTTACAAAAACTAATTTATTAACATCTTTAGGAATTCTTGATAAATCAACTATAATTTGCTCATCATCACCGTCGCCATCACCTGTGATATTATCACCAGTATGCCTTACAGCTCCACATCTGCTTTGCAAATTTCCAAAGAAAACCAAATCTTTTTTATCTACAAATTTATCATTTCTAAGCATAAATACAGATGCATCAACATCAATATCAGGACCACTGCTAAGTAATCCTAAGAACCCTTTAGATTTTTTTACAGGATCCCACCCTAATCCTACTAATAAGTTAGTGAGACTTGAATTGCCTTTTGTCAAATCTATTTTTTGTCCCTTAACCAGATTAATAGCCATCTTGCATTTTCCTCCCTTAAAACCTTAATATTTCAGAAAAGACATTATGTATACTAACTCATAACGTCTTTTCCTATATTCTATTTACGAATATTTATTTATAATATTAAACATTTAAACCAAAGTTTTTACATAATGCAGCCAATCCACCTTGGAATCCACTTCCTATTGCATTAAATTTCCATTCTCCATTATGTCTGTAAATTTCTCCTACTACTATTGCTGTTTCTATTGAGAAATCTTCTCCTAAATCATATTTTAGTATTTCTTCGTTAGTTTCTGAATTTACAATTCTTACATAAGCATTCGAAACCTGACCAAAATTTTGATTTCTTTCAACAGCTTCATTAATTGTTACTGTAAAATCTATTTTTGAAATATTTTCTGGTACTAATGATAAATCAATTTTTATCTGTTCATCATCTCCATCTCCATCACCAGTTAAATTGTCTCCCATATGTTCAATTGCACCTGAACTATGTTTTAAATTATTATAAAATATAAAATCTAAATCATTATGAACTTTTCCATCTTCTCCACAACAAAATGCAGATGCATCTAAATCAAAATCATATCCTCCATCATATTTATTAGTATCCCATCCTAATCCTACTAATATTTTCTTTAATGATGCATTATTCTTAGTTAAATCAATTTTTTGACCTTTTTTTAGTACTATTCCCATAAAAATCCTCCCATCATCTATTTTTAGCATAGATAATTATTTTTTATCGTCATATTTTTATTTTATCAGTATTTGATTTAAATTCCAATAATATTTAATTTTCTTTAGTTTTTTTTAAGAATAATTTTAAGAATAAATAAATTTATTATTTAATTTTTATATTTTGTTTATAATTTCAAGAATCTCCTCTATGCCTTTAAATCCTTCATTTTCACTAATATAAAAACTGTGTTCTTTATCTTCATTTTCAATTGCCAGATATGATTTTCCTGGAATATATCCCTTCTTAGAGGCTTTGAGCATATTTATATCCATTATTGAATCTCCAAGAGCTTCAAATTCCATATCATTTAAATATCTACACAAATACTCAATCGCGGCTTCTTTAGTAACTACATTAGGAATAAAATATATTTTTCTTCCACTTACATATAAATTCCATCCTGATTTATTTAAATACTCTTCAAATGAATTTAATAAAACATCTTTAAAAATTTCTCTATCTACGACAATATAAAAAAATATATCATCTACATCTCTTATTTTAATTATGCCTTCAATCTTAGAATAATTAGTATTGAAATATTCCATCATATCTTTAAGACTTACACAACTTTCTAATCTTTTTTTCAATACTTCATTCCATTCCTTAAACACTTGTCCATTATGAAGAATATTTCCTCCATTGGATACTATGCTCCATTCAAAATCAATACCATTATTCTTAAACATAATTCTTTTATATTGTTCAATACTTCTTGTTGTTGTAGGAATAAATTTTTTTTCTCTTAATATATCCCTTAATATCTTTATAGATTCTGGTGACATATATGAAATTTCTTTTCCATCAAGAACTTCAATACATATTTGTTTTGTTTCATCATTTATAAATTTATTTGAATATATTAACGTTCTATCCAGATCACTAAAATATATCATTAATTCTCTCCTCTACACATCTTTCATATTTTTAATTATTCCGCAACACTTATATGCCTGTAAAGGATATTCCTGAACTGGTACACCCTTTTCTTCTGCCAAAACAAAAATATGATTAAGTTCTGGATCTTTTAAGCTTTTAACTAGTATTTTATACGGTATTCTTCTGAGGAGCACCCTTGTTGTTTCACCAATTCCAGGTTTTATAAAATTTATATCCTGAACATCAAAATACTTTCTTACACTTTCAACATCATCTGCTCCTAATTTTGTTATTTCATCTTTTTCCCAAGTACTTATATACTTGTCTATATCCGAATATTCGCTTTCAAATTCATTGGATATTGTATCAATGTATTTATTAGATTCATCAAATTCCTTCAATTCTTTGTAATATTTAGCTCCATGAAAATCGTCTTTTCCTATAAGATCACTTCTTAAAACAGTCCTGCTCACAAGACCAGATACTGTTGAATTCAGACATGCACTAGGTATAAGAAAATCCTCTCTCACTCCAAATGCATTTGAATATCCAGCTGGATCTGCCAGAACTGCAAGACTATCATCAAGTTTTATATTATATTTTGAAAAAAGAGTTTCACAAGCTTCCTTTAAAACATTGCATATTGTTCCTTTTCCAGTCCATCCATCTATAAACTGAATTTTCATTCCCTCATGATTTTTTAAAATATACTTTATTGCATTTTCATCAATACCCTTATCTCTTATTATTGATATAGTATAATGAGGCAGATTTAAATCATATCTTTGCTTTATATATCTTTTAGCTAATATTCCAATTGGAGTACCAGCTCTTGCTAATGATACAAGTACTACATTTTCACCTTTATGTTTCAATATCTTTTCTGACATTACCCCAACACAATAGGCTAATTTTTTCTTATACATTTCAAGTTTTTCTTTATATAAATTTAAATACCTGTCACTTACCTGATATTCTATAGGAAGCATTTCAGAATAATGCCTGCCACTTTGTATTGCCTTTTCCCTTTCAGCATTTC
>NZ_CAKVKB010000035.1 GCF_934754915.1 uncultured Clostridium sp. | reverse complement strand
TTTAAAAACTCTGTTTTTGTTATTTACAACACAATATAAAACAAAAAACTGTTGCTGCAAATAGCTTGACCATAAAAAATAGTAAACATTAATTTTGCAGAACAGTTTTAATGTATTTTCTAAATAATAAAATTAAATTATTTTGAACTAAACCTTTTAAATATTCTCTATATATTGCAATTGACAGCGAAATCTTTTCAATGTTTCTTTGATATTTTTATACTTTGTTATATAAGTTTTAGATATAATTTTAATATTGCAACATATATCATTGATAAAAAGAATATATTTTTTTAAATTTATAGTTTTTCTCTTCTTTCAGTAGATTTAATGAATAATTTCTTTAAAGTTTCCTTATCATCATCTCTTATAGCATCTTTAATCTTATCCAGTTCTACCTCAAAATTTTCTATAGATTTTAACAGATTTTCTTTATTTCCAAGAAATAACTCACTCCATAAGTCTTCATTTATATTTGCTATTCTTGTTAAATCTCTATAACTATCTCCTATAAAACTTCCTGTTTCTCTTCCTTCTATGTCACTATTAACAAGTGCAACTGCAAGAGTATGTGGAAGCTGACTTGTATATCCTATCATTTCATCATGATATTCTGGAGTTATTCTTCTAACCCTCTTAAATCCTAATTTATATACCAAATTTTCTATTAAATCAAGATTTTCAGGTTTATTTCTATCAACTGGAGTTATGATGTAATTTGCACCTTTAAATACATCAGCACTTGCAAAATCTATGCCTTTCTTTTCTCTTCCAGCCATAGGATGTCCAAAAACAAAATCTATATTTGGAGGCAGTATATTAACTACGTCTTCTATAAATAGCTTTTTAATTCCTGTAGCATCAGTTATAACTGCACCATCCTTAAAATTGTTCTTATTATCCAATATGAATTTTTTTACAAGTCTAGGATATAAAGAAATTATTATCAGATCTGCATCTTTTATAATCTCATCACCACTTGTAAAACCTTCCTTTATTAATCCTTGTTTTTTTGCTTTTTCTAATGACTCTTCATTTATATCAATACCATACACTTCATCAAATCCTGCTCTTTTTAATGCCATGGTAAATGATCCCCCAATTACCCCTAAACCTACTACTACTATTTTCATTGTTTTACACGCACCCCTTTTTAATTGACAACATAAATAATTATATAAACTATTTCATTACATATATTCTAATTAGCAATTCATGCTTCAATAGGTGTATCTAAAGTATATAATTCCTTTAATCTGTTCATAAATGTATGTACGATGAAATTATTTGTTATTTGGGAAAAATATACATGTTTCAATAATAAAACTACATAATAATTAAAGAAATCTTGAAAAAACTTCATCCTTAATTTTCCACTGTACATTGTTAATTAGAATCTATATAGTCTAAAATTCTATAAAATTATTATTGTCAAATGCTTCAAATTTCTTTATATCTTAATTTTGTTGATTCTAAAAAATTAAATTTTATCTTTACCAATTCAAACTTATTTAACTATGTTTCATCTTATAATAATAAACCATTTGTATAAATCTTTCAATTGTCAAAAATTCAAAACTTATTTGTATCTTTATTACTAATCAAATAATAGGCTGCTCATTATTTTAAGGGAAAATTAAACTTGTTAACACATATTAACATTAATGATAAAACATTTTTGTTATTTCTTAATCCAGTATTCAACTAAATTAAGAGTTCTTCCAGAACAGCTTTTTAATGAATATTCCTTTTCTATTTTTCCATTGAAATATTCTGGTAGTTTTCTGCTGAATATATTATCTTTATCTACTGGATATCTCATATATGAAAATTTATAATTATCATCAATCCATTTAATTACTGATTCCATAGCCTCTTTTCCATATCCACAATGTTGACTTTCTTTATTAATCCATATTCCTATCTCAGGTGCATTTTCTTTGAGATAATATATTCCTATATATCCTATAAATTTCTTAGTAATTTTATCATTTATAATTAAATGTAGGTCTGTTTCTTCTTTCATTTCCTTTATACATAGTTCAATAAAATCTCTAAGTTTTTCTTCATTCCCTGCTGGAAACAAGTCCATATAATATTCTGCATCTTTATCATAATTTTCATATAGAACCTGAAAATCATCTATATTCATAGGTCTTTCTTCAAGCCTTTTTGTATATATAACTGTATTATCTAACATCTTTATCACCTTTACTCTTCAAAATATGGTCCCAAATCTTCTTTAAGCAGAATTTTATTAACTTTCAGATATTCAGTCCTTATAGCATTTATTATATGTTTCATACTTATTCCCTCATTATTTGATGCTGCTAAAAAAGCACTATGAAGGGCTATATTCTTTATGTTGCTTCCTGAAAGTTGAAATTTAGAAGCAAGAAAATCAAAATCTATTGCTCTTTCCACAGGAATTGTATCTGGAAATGACTTCTGCCATATTTCCTTTCTCTCACTAACCTCTGGCATTGAAAATCTTATTATGAATGATATTCTTCTTATAAATGCTTCATCAATATTCTGTATGTAATTTGTAGCCAATATGCTTATTCCTTCATATTCCTCTATTTTTTGAAGAAGATATGCTGCATCCATATTAGCATGCCTGTCATGAGAATCCTTTACTTCTGTTCTTTTTCCAAATATAGTATCTGCTTCATCAAAGAAAAGAAGAGAATTACTCTTTTTTGCTTCATCAAAAAGCTTTTTTAGGTTTTTCTCAGTTTCGCCTATGTATTTACTTGTTATCTGTGATAAGTCAACTTTATACATATTTATATTTAAAGCATGTGCCACAACCTGTGCTGCCATGGTTTTACCTGTTCCTGGAGAACCTGTAAACAGTACACACACACCATTTCCATATGCCCTTTTCTTATTGAATCCCCATTCTTCATATACAATATTTTTATATTGTATATGATTGCAAGCCTGTCTTAATATATCTTTCTGTTCCTTCTTTAAGACCAGATCATCCCACTTATATATAGGCTTAATGAGTTTTGCCAGATTTGAAAGCTTGTTGAATGCAAGGTCATTAAAGGTTTCATATACATTTTCTTCACTTATATCATCAGACTGATTTATACCTGAAATATTTTTCAAATGCTCTACTGCCTGTTTTATCTGTCCAGGAGTAAAAGAAAACTTATTCAAAAGTACTCTTATATCAGCATCTGTTGTTAATCCTTTTTCTGCCATGCAGTTTTCTAAATAAGTCTTTCTTATGCTTAATGGAGGATTTTCTATATCAATCATTATTATATCAAAATAATCAGCATAGCTCATTTCATAAATTTCTTCTTCTGAAGTTATAAATATCAAATCTGTTATATTTTTAATATCCATAAGAAGAGAATATATCATCCATGAAGATTCTTTTTCTAATTGATAGAACTTGTGGAGTCCATTTAAACATGGTATGGCATTTTCAGCAAGACACACTCTTAATATGTCTTTTTTCAATTCTTCCATTTCTTCTTTTTGATTTATAAATATAGATACATCAATAAATAATACATTTCTATTTAATTCCTTTAAAGCATGACGTATATAAAATCTTTTTCCAGCTCCTTCAGGGCCTTTTAAGAATACTATCTTAGCCTTTTCATATATTCTATAACAAATATATTTTTCTGCTTCTGATGATATTTTAACTATATTCTCCTTTATATCTTGATTAAATTCCAATTCACTCAATTTATCTTCATATTTGAATAAATCAAAATAATAAGGAATTTTATATCTTACATTTTCAGATTTAATAAGTACTTTTTGAAATTTTTCATTAAGTCTTAACGGCTGGACAATATCATTCTTTTCCTGAAATAACATATCATTCTTATCTTCAAATATGTATTCCTTTATATTTTTAAGTTCTGACATATATGGAACTATTTCATTATAAACCTCATTTGATATGCTGCACAATTTTATTGCAATATACGCATTAGGATAATTCATTGCTTTATCTTCATTTATATATGCAAAAATACTCCTATATTTCTTATTTATTTCATAAGCTAATGACATCATAAGACATGTCTTTAAAAATTGGCTCATGTTGAAAGTTTTTTCTATCTGAATCACTGTGAGTTCACGTTTAGCAAATTGTGATGCTTCCTCTCTATCTTTTATATATTCATCTAAAAATTCTAAAATTCGAATTCTCTCTTTTTTCTCCTGACTTAATAATTTTATTTCTTCATATCTCATAATAAAATCATTTATGAAATCATCCTCTTCAGCCATCTTTTCTTTTTCATCTAACAGAAGATCATATATCTTCATATCCAGCAGTTTTATCCTGTCACCAATATGCTCATTATCATTTTCATATGCTTTATATCTTAAATTGGGTGGAAACAGCTTTTCATAATATTCAAACATAATAACATTCTCCTTATATCAAAGTTTATGTATTCCAATTAACAATTTACAATCAATGCCCTTTGTGTATAGAAGACAATTTTACTATAGACTCTTAATTAGCATAATATATTATAATTTACAATGGACATTTGACAATGAATCATGAAATCTTTTAAAGATTTCTTTGGTACTTTTATATGTGTTAAATTAATTTCAGATGCAATTTTAATTCTTCACTATATAATAGATGCAATTATAATAACCAGACTGCATTGTTAATTACATCATATAAAATTGATGCTGCCACATCAAAAGCAAATATTTATATTGTACATGCTTTCAATGCAACAGCTCAATAATCATCTTATTCTTCAATACTCCTTGTTTCTTTAACTGCTCTTTTCTTCTTGAAACTTATTGTGCTCATTGCAAACAATAATACAAGTATTAATGATATTCCACCATAAATGCTCATTCCAAATGAAATGTTATATGACAGAATCAAAGCAAATATAGTAGGTCCTACTATTGTTCCCAAGTTTTCAAAAACAGAAAATACAGCAAGGGCTTTTCCTTCTCCTAATAATTTAGATGCTTCCATTTCCAAGAAATAATTTACTCTGGCTGATTGTCCAACAGCTTCTGATACCCCTAAAAAGAATATTGTTATAAATGCCATAACCATTGTAGGACTGAATGAAAATAACATTATTCCTCCAAAAGCTATAAGACTTGATAATATTACTGTCTTTTTAGGTTTTAAATACTTTATTGCCACCTTAGTCAATTGAGGTCCTAAATAAATTACAGTAATACCTTGAAGCATGTATCCAAGACCAGCAGTTGTACTTGAAATTCCCTGTCTTTCTGAATATATTGGGAAAAAGTGAACTACAAAGAATGAAACTATTATTATTGGAAGAAGTATCAATACTGCATAATTCAATATTTCAAAACTAAACAATGTCCTGAATAATTCCTTTTTATCCATTGATTCCTCAACCGTATTTTCTGAATTTTTAAAGTTAGGCATTGTCCTCAATACAATAAGAAATACTAATACTCCAATGCTGATTGCTACAAAAAATGCATATGAAAATCCTAACTTTTCATAGAGCATAGTTCCAAATAAAACTCCACAGTTAGCTCCTGCATAAGAACCAGAATTAAAATCTGCCAATATTTCATTGGTATCAAAATCTTGACCTAGATTCTTAACATAAAATATAAAACTCTGGCATGCAATTGATGAAAGACCTAATCCAAAACCAATCAATGATGAACTTAAAATAAACAATGCAGGAATAGTTACAAATGCACTTACAAAACATCCCCCTATCATAACTATAATTCCTGAAAAAAATACTGGTCTCCATCCTATTTTATCTGCAATTGCGCCTCCTACTCCTGATGCTATAACCAAACATATCATCTGACCTGTAAGTGGAAAACCTGTTGCTATATCTTTTGATATATTAAAGAATTGATTGTTCTGCAGTAATTTTTCCATTACTATAGGTATAAAAAATATTGGTATATTTAATATTGAATATATTAAAAAGCTTACAAATCTTACTATTTTTACATTATATTTTAACTTCTGTTCCTTATTTTCATCAAATAGTATTCCCATAAATATATTTAATTCTATAAATAAAAATACTAATACAGCTATAATTGACACTATATTTATTATTACATCTTTAACTAAGTTCTCACTTTGCATAGAATAATAATTTCCATCAGTACCTATTTCTAAAACTGCAACAATATTTCCTTCTGAGTCTTTAACAGGGCTGAATCCTGATGACCATTTACCCTGATAATCAGATGTTTCATTATATTCAACCATTCCATGATCAAAAACACGCCAAAATACATATTTAGAATCATTAGTTGCAAATGTAAGTGGAAGAAACAATACATCTGTTCCATCGCTATAAGCTATTGCTACAATTTTATCATCAACACTTTTATATATAGCAGAATAATAATTTACATTCCATTCATCACTGAAATTATTAAATCCCTCCTGTATTTCATTTTTTATTTCTATAAAATCTTCACTATCATATTGATTTACATTGTTTATTCTATTTACAATATCTCCATTAATATTTTCTGATTGAAGGTATGATATTATCTTTAAATTATTTTTTAGCTGGCTTTTAAATATATCCTCATAATTATTTACAAAATATATGCTTATCCCTACCGATATAATTAATAGCCCACAAACTAATTCTATACATTCTTTAAATATTGGTTTTATAAGTTTATTTATTTGTGTTTCAGACAGCCTTATACTCAATAAATTTATGGATACTATAAATACCAATGCAACTGATATTATAAAAATGATTTTGCAATAAAATATGCTATTTGAAAAATTAATTGAGTTAAAATATTTTTCTACATTTCCAGATAAATCACAGCTTATAGCATATGTATGTTCACTTGTTACTATCTTATCCTTATTTACTGAAAATATATAGTAACCATGATCCAATCTAGGATCTGTATTGATATTAATTCCCTGCTTTTTTAAAATATCAAAATCTAAAATCTGTTCTAATTGTCCATCTTCATTTATTTTAGATATACTTCTATCTCCCAAATTTATGCAATACAATATTCCATTGCTATCTGTTTCTATTTGTGATGGAACAAACTCCATACTATTCTCTGAAGATATTATCAATTTTTTATTATTATCTTTATCAACGGTAAAAATCTGTCCATTTTTCGTTGAAACAGCTATAGATTCGTTTTCTTCCTTTAAGGCTATATCTATAATATTAGAAAAATCACATTGTATATCAACAGTAAATTCCTTTTTTAATTCATCACTTATAAAGTTATAAGATAAAATAGATATATTATCATTTTCTTTTTCAAAAAAATATAACTTATCATTTCTTATCTGAAATGATACTATATTCCCTTTCATCAAAGGTTTATTTTCATCTGTATATTCTTTACTGTATACTACCTTTTTAAATTTTCCGTTAGAATCATATTTTAATATCTGCTCTTTTTCTACACAAGTTCCATTTTCGTCCATGACATTATTCAATACATATAAATTCTCTTTATTATCTGCTATAAGATTAACGGAATAAAAAAATCTCCCTTCACCAACACTATTACCTATAAGTTCATATTCATATTTATTATTTTTATTGATTTTTATTATTCTTGTATTTCCAGAATCAGATACATACATATTCCCTTCTGAATCTGATGCTATGTTTGATATTTCTGTAAATTCAAAATTATTAGACTCTATCTTTTCTTTATTTCCACCTAAAGCAAAAAAATATATACTGCAGCTTAATATAGAAATAATTAAAATAATAAATAAAATTTTTAAGTATAAATTTTTCTTACCAAACTTTTGGCTATATATATTTAAAAATTTAAATATACCATATACCACCAAAAATATACTTACACAGATTATTATAATAAAACTTTTACTATTAATATCATTCATTAAATTTAATGAATTTAATACAACTTCTGCAAAACCTATTATTGTAGTTCCATCCGCTGACATAATTGGTGCGAACCCAATAAACTTTTTATCAATTTCATAACAAACAATATTATCTTCATCTAAAATGTCATCAGAATATAATGAAATATAATCTTCTTGATCTAAAAAGTCTGCTGATTTCAAAATTAGTTCCTTATTTCCATTTTCTATACTATATATTCCATATTCTATAGATTCATTATCAGATGATATTTGTCCAGAATTTATTTTATTAACCATGTTTTCAATTTCTGACAAATCTGCTTTAGCCAAATTTCCTGAATCTTTTACTGCTTCTTTTACTGAATAGCTTATAAGCTGGGCATACTGTTTACCCATATCACTTTTACTATTTTCAAACCTCTTATTAAACCCATTAACCATTACATTAACTACTACTATAGTACTTATTATTATTGCTGTAACTAGAAATACTATCTTTATTATATTCTTTTTAATAAAATTTTTATCTTCCATATTGCTACCTCAATTTAAAAATGTAATTTCCTTAAAATAATTCAAGGTATGTGCCAACACTTACATAATCACTATTTTTATAATATTTATCACATAATTGTAAATATTCTTTCGATACTTTATCTTCTTGAAATACTTTTAGAACTTCTATAAAAATCTTTCTCGCCATATAAAAATCTTTTTTATAATAAGCTTTAACACCCTTTTCAAAAAGCTCTTTAGTCTGTTTCTTTAATTTTACTATTTCATAGTCATCACCATCAAAAAAATCATATAGCCTTACTTCTTGGTTTTTGCTTTTATACTTGATATAGCCTATTTCTCTATAATTATAGGAAACTAAATCAGATTTTATATTCGCAATTGAATTTTCTGTAACTAAAATACTTATTCCATATTTATCCCCAAATTGATTTAACCCTTCAACAATTGTTAAATAATCAGATACTACAGAAGCCCCAAATCTTTCTTCACATCCTACAATTCCCAGCATCATCTCCTCCTTATTTATTACAAATCCAATATTTATTTTATTTAACACATTATCTTCATGTACTCTGATCGTTTCTTTAATTGTTATCGCTGATTTAATAGCATTAATAACATTTCTAGGATATAATGCTATTAATCCTGAATTGTTATACCTTTCAACAACTCCACCTGCATTGCTTAATAGTGGTACAATTATACTGAATATTTTATTTATGAATAAAAATATTTCTCCAGTATTCATATGTTTAGATAATTCCTTAAAATTATTTGTAGTCAAAGATAATAATGCAATATTGGTTTTTACTTGATCTCCTATCTTTACATCTAATATGTCTTTCTTATTTAATATCTCAAACATTTTTAATGGAACAAATCTATGATACGCATCATTCAATTTAATAAGATTATCCATATCAATTTTTAAATTATTAGACATCTTATTAAATGCTTCCGATATCTCTGCAACTTCATCTCTACTACTTACAGCCACTTGTACTCCCAAATTTCCCTGCATTAAATCCATTACTCCAATTTTTAACTTCTTTAATGGCCAAAGTAAATAATTTATACATATTATCAAACTTAATATCATAAATACTCCACTTAAAATATTTACAATGAGAATCTCTTGTACATTTTCTGATACCATACTGCTTAAAAAACCTTGTTTCGTTATTCCAACTTCAATAAGTGCTACTACATTTCCATCACTATCTTCTATAGGTGATATAAGAGCCAGCCATTCTCCTGCTGAATCTTTTAATTCAGTATATACAAATTCTTTTTCTAACAGTGATTTTTCATATGCTTTACAATCTTCATTTGAGTATATATACCGTATTGGAATATTAACAAAATTAAAATCACAGATTCCTGTATAAATTTCATCATCTTTTACTATATAAAGTAAATTATATATGGAATTATGAGGATCTTTTATATCTGCTTTTTTTATATAGTTATAAATTATTTCATCTTTTCTTCCTAATTCTAATTTAGCGTTCAATTCACTATAAAATTCATCATTATATGGATAATCCCAATTCATAGCTTTTAATACATCACCATCAATACTATCTGCCTTGTCTTTACTTATAGCGAAAATTTGTTCTATCAACTGCTGATTTACTACTTTAGTTATTTTCCTTTCTGATAGAACTGCAATTATTAATACACTCACAATTATTATTGGAATAAAAACTATTGTTTGCTTTAAACTTATTGTTAACTTATTCTTATTAAATATTTTTAAAGCTTTCCTTATTAAACTTAATATTACAATTACAGCTATAAATACACATAATACTGCTACTATTCTAAATAAAATAATTTTATATGAATACTTTAAATTATTAAAATTCTTCACTTCTCCTTTATCATAAATTGTCACAAAGTTTTCAGATTTATTTGAATCTAGTGAACGTGTTCCATAAAACTTATCTTTTGATATGAATTTTATTTTTTTCAATTCAGAATAATCAAGTCCTTTATGTTTCAACTTTTTATTATCATAGATTCTTTTAATATCTTTTGTATATATATCAATACAGTTTATATTATCATCAGAAATTTCTTGAAAGTATATATTATTGTTTGAATCATATGAAAAACCTGAAATTCCTTTGCTTTCCTCATTATCAATTGGATATAATTTTTCATATATATTCTTATCAGATACTTTATAAATTTCTGAATCATAAGTTGTAAAAACAATAGAGTTATCTCTAGTATATACAAGATTATTAATTCCCACCGAAGAATCATATCCAATTGTATTTATCAATTCAGATTCTGGCAATTTTTCATCTTGATTTGAATTCAAATTGATTTTTTTTACATCAACAAGTTGATTAGTATCGTCTTCTTTAGATGACATTTGAAAATAGTACACATTTCCATCATAATAATTCATTGAATAAATAGTCTGTTCTACCCCTAAATCAATTCTGTCATCTAAAATAATTCTCTTTTCTTTTCCATCTTGCGAATAAAGATACATTTGTTCTGTAACTTTTTTATATGTATTCGAATCATATTTGTATAAGTACATTATTACATTTCCTTCATCAGTAACAATTATGGAATTTAAAGAATTTACGATATTATTTTCTGATTTAGGCATACTGTTAATCCATAATATATTTTTGTCAGGACTAACTTTTTTTAAGTAAATATTCTTTTCATCATAAGATAATAAATATATGTTTCCATATTTATCCACAGAATTACCCATAATATAATCATTGTTTTTTGGTCGCAATATAAAAAACATACTTATAAATACAAATACTACTAACATTAGTAGAAAGAATATTCTTGCTCTTCTTTTTTTCTCCATTATGCCTTCTCACCAACTTCTTAACTTATTTTATTGTTTTATATTAACTATATACTTTTTTTCTAATTTAACTGGTCTATATTCCATTTTAGCTTCTCTCAATCCTTTTAATCCCAAATCTTCTTCTTTATCAATAAATTGTGCTTCATTCAAGAATTCTTTAGCAAAAATTCTATTTATATATGCATATGCTCCTACTATCTCTCTATCACATTTTTCAATATGTACTACTGACATTCTATCATTTATTTTTTCTCCAATAGCAAATCCTACTAATCCATCTCCATTAAATGCTGCCATACACTTTATACCAAGATATTCTTTATTGTTTAATAAATCTGATATTCCTTCCAATTCATAATACATCTCTTCAGTTTTTTCAATACGTTCTTCATACCACATTTTTGCTAAATTTTCACATTCTTTTTCTACTTCTTTATTATCAATGGATTTAAAATAACATTTTTCTTGCTTTTTCACAAATGAATTGAATTTATTTCTTCTCTTCATATATTTTGAGCCAGGTAAATCAATTAAATCTTTTGTATTATATATATAATCAAAATTATCCACATCTTCAACATACTCAACCCTGTCCCCAAATAAACTTATAAGTTTATCAAGAAAAGGCTTTTCAACATTTCTGAATAAATAATTCATATTTTCTTCTCTTTTTATACAATTCAATTCTTCTACTATAGATTTTAAGTTTTCATCTCTGTAACCAATAGGTTCCATAAAATACCTTCCAAAAACACTATGATGTTTTCTTACAACCAAATAATCTTCATTTTCTGCAAACTCAATCTTCAAATATTTTCTCCACAAATATAAAGTAGTAAATGAGTATTCATAAGTATAAAACTTATAATCCCCTAAGTATCTCAAAAACAAATCTCTATCCTTCAATTCTATTTTTTTAAATTCCATAATTCCTCCAAAAGTCCAGCTTTGAACCAATTCACATTTCTATTTTTTTATATTTATTAAGGTATCTGTATTGTCATTTGACCTGGATTAGAAATTTGAATTACTCCCCCCCATGCACATATAAGTTTAGACGTGTTATTTAATGCTGGGAAATTATCTATTAAAACTGTTGGAGATCCCGGTGCCCATGGTGCCGTAATCACTGGAACACAAGGCATTGGAGTCAATACTCCTAGTGCAGCAGCAGTCGCTGACGCTACTGATGGATTTGCAAGTGATGAACACATACCAAATGGAAGTATATTCACCATCGGTTTGTTATCCATAATATTTGCAATTGGCTGCGTTGTAACAACTTTATTCTGTGGAAGCACTACTAAAGCTGATGGTGCCATTCCAAATGGACATGTAAGAACTGCTCCTCCACATACACACATTCCCATATAATCACTTCCTAAATTTCAATCTTATTTATAATTCCATATGTCAAATTAATTTTTTCTTTTTTATGTTCATTTATTTTTATCACTATGTCATTATTCTCATCTGTAAAATTTTTTAATGGAAAGAATACTTTTCCATCATCGAATACATCTATATAATCAACTTTTAAAATTTCACAACTTTCTTTTTCATAAGATTTTTTCAACGCCTTGTCCAATATGTATATATCATTTTTTTCATCATAACTGATGATAGTAAATTCTTCTCTTTTTGTATTTTTAGATTTTTCTCCAATAATAAAGGTCTTGCCTTCCAAATCTATACTTAATGGATTATAGATTTTTAATTTAGATTCCCCTTTCTCATTATCTTTAAAAAGCATAAATAAATTAGCCGCACATCTATAAACTATTTCTATTTTTGTACCTGGCTCAGCTGTTCCTTCTATACATGTTGTTTCTTTAGGAAAATTATATATGTTATTTGGTTTTAATCTCACTTTTACAACAGGATTAAGTTTATTTAATTTATTTATATCAATTTCCATCTTTCTAGAGTTATATGAATAAGCAGAAACTGTTACAACCACTCTTTCACACATTATGTTTGTAAAAACAAAAAATCCATCCACTTTTTTTAATGGCTTATTCAATGTATCTCCATCAATCTTCATATTTACAGGCTTGTCAATTATAACTTTATCAGTAAAATCATCTATTGGAACTAAAACTAATGAAACTCTGTTTTTCAAAGGCACACCTCAACTTTACTATGTAATTCTATTTTTCTTTTACTTCAGAAATAACATCAACAACTCTCTGAACTGTACGTTCTCTTGTAGATTCAAGTTCTACTGGTGATACACTAAAACATACAGAAAGCCTATAAGGTACATTAGATGCATTCCATATTTTGCTTTTTTCTTCAAGATTCAAATTCAATATCTGTATTTTTGCCTCTGGCATCAAAAGATCTGAGGAATGAAGCAGTTCCTCAATATTTATTGTAGAATTGTCATTAAGAACCTGAATTACTCTTCCAAGTATTCTCTGATCATCCATATATTTAAATTTGATTTCTGTATTGGAATATGCAGTAATCATAAAGTACAAAGTTAAATATGTAGGAGGAAACTTCTGTCTTCCCATAGTCCTGTTTATCATGGTTGTACTTCGTATTTCTTCACTTTCCTTTATATCATATAAGTATATGCCAAGTATCAAATCTCCCTTTTCACTTGGAGTGCATACTCCTATAAATTCTTCATTCAATATTGGTTCTGGAGTCATATTTTTTTTAAGTAGACTGCATATATAATTACTTATATCAGCTATTATGGTATATTTATTCATTTAATATCATCTCACTTTATTGATTTTTTGCAGTTTCTTCAGCAGCTGCCTGACCTTGAGAAGATTCTTGACTTTTCTGTGAAGATTCCTGACCCTGTTGTGACAAAGATTCCTTATTTGGCTCTGATGAAGATTTCACCTCTTCTTTTGGCTGCTCCTGTGTTTGTTCTGCTGAAGACTGTTCTTTTTCTTGAGATGTATTTTCTTCTTTTTTTATTTCTCCATTAGTAAACATTCCTTCATGAACTATCTCTCCAGTCGATATATCATATAATTTTCCATTTCCATTATATTGTCCAGATGTAAATTCACCTTCATATAATAATCCTCCATTGGTGCCATCATACAACTTTCCATTTCCATCATATAATCCATCTATAAATTCACCTTTATAGATTTTCACCCCATTTTCATTATATAAAATACCTTCACCTTCATATTTGCTTAAAGCAAAATCTCCATTGTATATTAATTTTTTTGTATCCTTATCATATAGCTTTCCTTTTCCGCTATATTCCCCTTCACTAAATTCTCCTGTATAAACTAGTTTGCCATGATCATACCATTTTCCTTTTCCATTATATTCTCCTTCAGAAAATTCTCCTTCATAAAGAAGTACTTCTTCCTGTTGTTCATTTATTTCATATCTTTTCCCTTTTCCATCATACAAATCATTTGCAAACTCTCCTTCGTAAATTTTCTGTCCACCTTCATCGTATAAAATTCCTTCTCCTTCAAATTTACCCTTTGCAAATTCTCCTTCATATATTATAACATCTTTTTCTTCATAATTTTCCATTTCTTCCTCATATTCGTAATTTTTTTCTTTATATAAGGTTCCTTTTCCTTCAAACATGTCATCAACATATTCACCATCATATTTTAAACTGCCATCTTCAAAATATTCTTTTCCTTTTCCGCCCTTCAATCCGTCTATAAATTCTCCTTCATATCTTAAGACTTCATTATCATAATACAGCTTTCCTTTTCCATTCATTAATTCTCCAGATTTAAATTCACCTTCAAATAATTTTTCTCTTCCTTTATATAGAGTTCCTATGCCATCATAAAGATCCTTAGCAAATGCTCCATCATATATTAGATTTCCATTTAAATCATATGCCTTTCCATTTCCATCTCTAAGACCTTCTTTAAACTCTCCTTCATAAGCCTTGATAGTATTTTCATAATAAAGTTTTCCTTCTCCATTGTATAAATTATGCTCAAATGTTCCCTTATACTTAAGATTTCCATTTTTGTAATATAGCTCTCCATTTCCACAGAATTCTTCTAGTAAAAATTCCCCTACATAAATAGGATCTCCATCTTCATCATATAATTTTCCTTTTCCAGTAATCCTTCCATCTTCCATTTCCCCTTCATATATAATTACGCCACCTTCCTTATTCAGGATTTTTGCTCTCTTTCCTTTATATTCGAACATCTCTTGGGAATTTATCACAAAAGTAGGTTCTGTTATCATAGATATTATTTTGGGTATTACAAAAGTCACTATAAAAGTGCTTAAAGCTATTATCAAAAGTATAAGAAGACAGACCAGTTTTTTAGATATATAATATTGTCCTAAAGAAACATATTCTTTTAAACTCTTTGGTTTGCGTGATATATATTTCTGTAAATATTTATTGACTCCCTGAGTTATCTTAGATGATATTGTTTTTACATTGGTAATTCTTTCAAAATTGGTGGCAATCTTTTTAAATGGCGTTATAAGCACCATTTTCAAATTTTCCAATAAAGCTTTCATAGTATAACTTGCCCTCCCTTCTTTAATACATTTGTAATTATCATTCTATTATCTGAAGAGTACCTATTGATTTTATTCTTGTAGGAACTGCTTTTTCTTTGCTGCTTGTAAACATTACTACTATATATATAACTCCTATAGATACAATTATCATTATTAATGCAGGTTTTATTTCATTGAATAATTCAATAAGCCTGCTCAAAATTCTTCGCCACCAGCTTAATTTTTTATCTTTAGGTATACTGAGGCTTTTCACAAAATTATCATAAAGAGCAGTATATTCACTATAGAGTTCCATAAAATCTTCATATTTGCCCTGTTCGCATTTCTCTACCAATTCTTTTAAACCATCAACAGTATTTTCTTCTAATTGTTCACTAAAAATATTTATAAATATTACAGCCAATTTTTTTAATATTGAATTTTTATTAATCCCATCATATTTTCCAATGCTTTTTAAAAAATAATTAAAATAAATCTTTCCACTAGAATCCAGATTTAAATTTGAAAGAGCATCATATAATATCTCATCTGGAATATTTAGTATTATACATTTTGATAGTATTTCTTTAACCAAATCCACCCTCTGCATAAGTGGAAAATCACAAACTTCATCAAACTTTAAATTTTCCTCCTCATAATATGAAAATACAATATATAAATAAGAATTTTTACTAAAACATTCTATAAAGTCAGTAAATTCCTTATTCTGCCTCAATGAGAAGAAAAAATCTATATTATTATGTATAAACTCTTTATCTTTTAATGAGATTAGTGTATATATTTTTTTCTTATCCTTTTCAGGATATCTGCATAAGTCTATTTGAAAAAATTCATCACTATATATTCTTTTTACAATAGATAATTCTCCATTAATTGATTGTATCTCCACATTATGCACCCTCTTTATCTATTTTCATCTCTTACTACTACAAAAGTAGAATTTGTAACTTCTGGATTTTCCACACTCTTTGCTATAATCTGATAGATACCTGGAATACTTGGAGCTACATATTTCCCATTCTCATCAATATTTCCGCCTTCCCTCTCCTTTATGCTCCATGTGCATTTTCTGTTTCTAAGCCCTTTTGTTATGGCTTCTAAATAAATACTTCCTCTTACATTTACCTCGCATATATCAGGTTTTATATAAATAGCAGGTTTTTCAATATCCTTTGCTTTTTCTTTTTCGTCTCTGTAAACCATCCATCTAACTTTTACACTGACTTTTTCTATATGTTCTGTTAGTTTTATTCCTATTATCATTGTTCCTTTTTCTGTATTTATTTTACAGGCTGTCTTTATCTTATTAGATTCACCAAATATATCATTACTTCCAAAAACTATTTCCTTTTCATTTTCAGTTTGGATTCCAACAACTGTATAGACATTTCCAAGACCTACACCATGCATTATTTCATTTGAATAAAATATATCACCGGCTTTATTATCATTTGTTATAGCTATTCTACATACACCAGTTGCAATTTCCATGAAGCTTTCTTCTATTTCTTTATTATGGATACCTGCATTTAAATTTAAATTCTGCTCACTTTCGTTTTTATTCTTTAAAATCTCTAATTCCTGACTTTCTATTTCTCCAATGGCCTGTTGAAGAGTAGAACTCAATACATATTGCTTAAAGGGATTATTTTGAACACTTTCGATAATATATGTATTTGCAGCCTTAACTAATGAAATTTTAGCAAGATAAATTTTTTGGTCTACCAAAGAATTTACTATGTCATCCATATTGCTTGAGAAATATTTATTTAAAATTTCATCTTTAGGATTTCTATTGATAATTTTTGTTGTTATTGTTTTTACTTCATTGATTTTTGCTTCATTAACACCGATTACCAACTTAAAATCATCAGGATTTACAGATAATATTCCATCTACATTTTTCACAGCTTTGGCTTTCACTTCATATTCAAGTTCGTATACATCACTCTTAGTTACCTTCTGTTCATCAAACTCAACCGATATTTTATCTTCTTTGTCGTATTCAAGACATTCAAGTTTAATATCATATTTTAATGAAATATCACTTAACAGACTATTTTTTTCTATCGTAACTTTAAATTTAAATGTATCAGATTCTCTTACATATTTTGATACAGTATGTTTTATGCACACTCCATTGTCATCATATATTTTCTTTGTAATACTATATAAATTCTTCACTTCTGATGGCTGAACTTCTGGTTCTCCATAGTCTAAATACAATCTGTACTTTTCTCTATATTTGTTATACTGAATTCTATTTTCTCCATTATCCACAGGATTTGTTATAGAATGAATGGGTTCCTTTTCTTCTTCATCGTATTCAAGACATAGATACACGTATCTGCTGTCATTAGGATCCTTATCTTGATCAAAACCATCAAACATTGATAATTTTTTTATGACAGGACTATCAATTAGTATTTCCCTTCCTACATAATCAAGAGCCAATCCACTTTCCACAGATATAAAGCTATCATCTACCTTTACTATATTAAGACCACATACAACGCCTATTCCATGAAGTGTTCTGTTTATTGTTCTTCTTTTGTCATTTATGTATTTTTGTTCAGCTTCAAAATCCCCTACTCCAAGAAGCTTTCCAAAAAAATATTTGTTACGCTCAAACGGAAAATATTTTAAATTTTTCATTTTTATCCCCTCCATATATTTCATAACTCCAATTGACAATGTACAATTGACAATAAAGATAAAATCTTTTCAAGATTTCTTTAATCATTATGTGATTTTATTATTTAAACATATATATTCTGATTAATTTCAACCATTTATAGACTCAATACACTATCCCTACTTCATCATCTATCAAGTTTAGTAAATGATACAGTTGCTCCTCCATCCAAAGCCATTGTTTTATCTGAATTGAGATATGTATTTATTCCAAGATAAGAATAACTTCCAAGGAAGATATAAGGTTTCAATATTACAAGCTTTACTTCAGTATGGGCTGGTTTAAATTCATTTATAAGCTTGTACAATTCTTTATATTCCTTTTCAGAAGGCACCCCTTTTTCACTCAGTATAACCGTAAATTCATATGGATTATCACTATATAGATTTGAAAGAATATTATACTGTTCATTATAATTTATGTATTTTTTTAAATGATGATATTCTATAATGTAAGGTTTTTCGTCTGAATATAATTCTATTATGTCCGATATTCCTTTTACAGTACCTATTTTCTCATAAAATCTTGTTATGTTCTTCAAAAGATATCTTAATTTATCTTCTTTCCATATATATGAATTCTCTATTTTTACCCATTTTGCAAGCCAGTTTAAAAATTCCCTGTCAGCAATATCAGGATCAAAATAAGATGAAATTGAATCTATTGTCTTTTCTAAGTCCATATACAAAGATTGAAATATTCCCAAATACCCTTCCAAAAATTTTCTGCTCTCTTCATCAGACTGATAGATTTCTGGCAGATATCTCAAAAAAGATTGTATGGGATATTCAATTTTTATGGAATGTATTGTTGATTTTTTGCCTTTCAAATTTATCATTTCTATTTTGAACCAAAAAAATCTCTTATCTGCATCATGTATAAGTACATCAAATGGATTTACCAGAGTCTTAACTTTAAAAGGCTCCATTATAACATTCATCTCTTCAATAGACAAATCATTCTCATATGCATTTTTTTTCAATTCATCAACTGAATGTGCACAATAATATGTAAATCTTATGAGCCCATTTCCTGACTGATTTATAAGCAGCCTGTTCCATACTGTATTTTCCTCATGACTATCATAAAATTTCGATATAAAAACTCCTCTATTACTATCATCTTCAGTTGAAATTCCATTTCTGTCTATGTGTATATTATCCCTATAGCTCTTTTCAAAATCTTCTTCCTTATTCAGGATATAGTATATAGGATCTCCATAGATCATCTAACCCCTCCCCTAATAATCTGAAACGATTATTTCACAATTTTTAAGATATATCATTCCGTTTTCGGGTATTATAATATCTCCAGTAGAATTTTTCTTTGCTACTCTTCCATCAAAATTTATAATCAATGAATATATATATTCAACACATTCTAATGTATCCAGAATTCCATATAAATCACTGTATACAAGACCTTTTCCAAATTTCCATGTTTTACTTTCAAAATAATCCTTTATAGTATGGTTTATTATCTTATCTGCATCCTTATAATAAGGCTTTACTGTTATCTCTCCATATACGAGTATTCCTACATACTGGGCAGAAATAACCTCTATTTCAGTAGTTATAAGCCTGTATTTTTCAATATTGTTTTTTATATTTGCAATATAGGCTTTATTCAGCCCTTTCTTTTTTATATCATTATAAGGTTCTGCTACAATATATATACAATTAGGATTGTCATTTGAAAAAATACTGTTTTTATCTTGTGGAACTATAGCCTTGGCATTACTTATCATAAGTCCTGGTGTAGATTTTACTATATGCTCATAATCTTCATCTGTTACTGCTCTTGTTATTTTTTTTAAATTCTTTCTTGCATTATAAAACATCTCTTCTATAGTAAGAGCCTTTTTTCCGCCTTCAGCACATTCACAATTAACAATTGTCTCATCTTTCTTATCATAGAGCATGTCATTTATTTCACCTTCTTTTACATTTCCACCATTTGCAAGAGTGTTTGAATAAGAAGCTATTAAAATTTCTCCCTCTGGAATTTTCCCATTGATTCCATCTCCAAACACTATCTGACTTTCATTTACATCAAGAAAATATTTCTTTGACCTGCAGTCTTCAAGGTATAAATCTTCAGTCTTGCCCCATTCCTCCCAGAAAACTCCTTCAGAATCTCTAGCTACAAATATGTTAAAATCTTCATAACATATGTTTTCTAAATTCAAATCAATAGATATTGCTGGAACACTCTCTTCTATTTCTATCTTTCTGTAAAAAGTAAATTCATCTGAATAACAACATAATTTCAGCTTTCTTCCCTTTATAAATTCCTTTACTTTCAATTTATCAATAATCAATATTTTCTCATTATCTTTCTGCTTTATATCATATTCATAAATTTTTTTCAGAATACCATTCTTATCTTCAATAAACGCTTCTATATTCCCTGTTTGTCCTAGATAATTAGGAAGCCTGAATTCAGTTATTTCTTTGTTTTCAATATCAAACTCAATAAGCTGGCTTAAAGTATCCTTTTGCACAGTCTTTATGGAATTTGTAAGCATATATTTTAGAACAGGAGGAACTTCATAGCTGCATTCTTTTAACACACCTCTTATAAAATAACATCCACTATTCTCATATTTATCCATTTCCTCCTTTACACAAAATGAAATCACTCCAGTATTTAAGAAATTATTTGTACTATCTTTTACTTTTTCCACTTTTTTCCATTCATTGTTACTATAATACTGCCACTCTATTGCTGCCAGAGGATAAAAATTATCATCTTTACTTATGGGATTTCTCTTCACAGGATATTCATCATAAATATTTATCATAATATCCACAGATTTATCTAATGGAAACTTTTCATTAAAACCTATATAAAATTCATTTTCCTCCTTAGGCTCACTGCCAAATATATAGTACTCTTTTTCCCAGTTCTCATCACTTGTTTCAATTATGGAATTATCCTCAGTTGTATAAAATTTTTCTATGTTCAACTTTAATATAGTTTCTTCTCTTATACTTTCAAATATTATTCCATCAGCACTAAATTTGCACCTGTCTGGAAGAATCCTTTCTTCTGTTACATTGTTTATGGTTACAACTGCAGAAGATGGTTTGTCATATACAATTTTCTCTCCCAACAGTTTTAGATATTTATATTTGTTTTTTACACTTATCTGATTTAGGTAATATTGCTGCATTTCTTTAAGCCATGCAAATAATTCTACAAAAGTTATTCCAGGATCACTCGGACTAAGATCTGTCCATTTATCACTCATGTTTCCTATCATTTTTTTTGCATTTTCCACAATATCTTCAAACATCTCATCATCAAGATTATATATAGGTAACATTTAACCCCCCCTGACATTATTGTTTTACAACCACATTTACAATATGTTTTCCATTTAAAGGCATAGCATATATTTTTCTTGAAAATGTTTCTAAATCTATATCTTCTCTATTTCCTTTATTGTTTATGCTTGCTGAAAGTATTATATTTGTAATTTTCTTTATGTTCTTTATATTCTTTAGAGAATTCAAAATCTGAGTTCTAACTGGAAGTTCCCCTATTTCCCATCCCTTCCCATCAAATTTTCCTCTGATAGGATCTATAAATCTATTTATTGTCTCTTCAATTTCATGCTTTACAGAAAACACACTGTCTAAATCGGAAACTTCTGCTTCAACTTTTACTGTCATTTCAATAAAACAAGGTGATATTATATTAAATTTTCTTCTTTTATTAAGCATATTCATATTTCTTTCAACAAGATAATCATATATTTTTTCTCTTAATCCATTGAAATACACATCATTTCCAAAATCCCCATTTTGAAGAACCACTAATGTTATTGTTCCTGGTTCTTTTTCTCCTAAAGAATTTAACCCTGAAAAACATCTTGCCTTTTTTATATCCCTTGAAGCTTCTATACAAAGATTTTCATAATCAGATAACGTTACTGCTCTTCCTCTATTAATCAGTACATTAGGGCTTCTTTCTATTGCACTGTCAATAGTCTCTCTGTCACATCCTCCAGAAGTTTCTATAGGATTGAATACTCTATTTATATACCCTAATGAACGTGATAATGTATCTATCTTTCTCTTTTCTATGTTTCCTTCTTCTCCACCACCAATGCTGTAACATATCTTGATACTTTCACTATTCTGGCTTACAGGAATCTTTCCATTAATGCCATCACCAAAATAAACTTCACCAGTGTTTCTATCTACTACATAATCCCTTGAATCTTTATTAGAAGTTATAAAATCATTGGCTTCTGTCCATCTAACCCATATTTCTTTAACTTCACCAGATAGATTTCTAACTATATGAATGTCCTTTTCAGAAATACTATCTTCTTCTTCCTTAGAAAGCTTTCCGTATTCATCAACCCATACATCAATGTTGTTTATATTATCATTAACAAGCTTGCACACTTTATTTTTTTCATAATTGTCTATATAGAAAAATTCTTCTTCCTTAGTATCATTTTGAATTATTGATGTAGTGTTTATATATACTCCATTTACCTTAGGACGTATACAGTCATCTTCTTCATAATATTTGCTTGGATTATATATTCTTATCCAATATCCTTTCTGATCAAAAAGCAGATTTTCTTCAAAATCTTCTTGTCCCAAAAATGATACCATTCCACTTTTTCTCATATTATCTGTTTCATCTACAAGACTTAAAGGCTTCCATCCAGTGCTTGAATAATATTCCCACACTATAACAGGCCTTTCTTTAGGAAGTATTCCATCAAGAGAAAACAATACCTTTATAGGAGAACCTTCAGGCTTTTTATCAAAGAAAAAATATGTAATGTTGTTTTTCTCATGTATCTTTTCTATAAGAACAATCTCTTCCTTTTCATTATTTACATCTTGTTTTTTATAGATTTTTTCAACCATATTATTCAGTGATTTCACTTCATCTGGCAGAAATTTTTTATTGTATCTGTAATCCATTGATATATTTGAAATTATTGGAGAGATATATACTCCTCTTGTCATATATGCATTATATACTTTGAGAACTCTAACCCTTAAAAAATAACCATCATACGAATTTATCACTGTTTTATCCATATCTTCAGGACACTTAAATTTAATTTTTATCTTTTTCTTTTGAAGTTCTGAAGGTGTATTGAAAAGTTTTGAATAATCTTCATCCATATAAAGTCTTGCCCATCC
The DNA here is from genome assembly GCF_934754915.1 of uncultured Clostridium sp. GTDB lineage: Bacteria > Bacillota > Clostridia > Clostridiales > Clostridiaceae > Clostridium. The sequence continues at coordinate 7,756 of NZ_CAKVKB010000035.1, read as the reverse complement.
TGCACCATTCCAATATTCCCACATTACTTCTCCTATAGAAATCTCGTATTCCTTGGCTTCTTTAAAAGCAGCCTTTTTCATTATCAATTTCCAGTCTATTTCTGCATCTTCATAAATATTTTCAATTGGAACTTTTTCAAATTCCAATTCAAATTTAAGTTCTATATCAGATTCTTCTTTTGAAAAAACTTCATTACAAGATATGTATAAATCATTATACATAGAAAATCTCTCATTAAACGGAAAAAATCTCCTCTGATCCTGTTCTATATCATTTGAAAACACCCTATCTGGAACAATGTCTTCTGAACTAGACTCAAGCAGTATCTTTCTTATATCCATATCCTGAAATTTTTCAATATCTTTTATCTCACACTTTATGATTCCAAAATCCTCTTCTTGATTTGATTCTTCGTTTTTAAAGTCTTTATATATTTCTATATAATCATCCTTTTTTTCTACATGATTTAAAGGTTCATATTTTTCATTAATAAGATAACTCCATGATGCTGCATTAGAATCACACAGAAGATTCAATGTTTCCAAAGCATTCTCATCATTATTAAAATTAAAATATAATCTTACTTTTGCTTTTTCCACCATATTAAAAATTATGTGGTGATTTATATAAAATTCATGTTTTTGAATATTCTTTCCATTCTTATTAAAGAGAGATATTTTATCTCCTTCTCCAGTAACCTCTTCATCATATAATTTAGTTATTACATCATGCCTGAAACTTGAACAGTAAATTGCCTTTATTTTGGATGGAGTGACATATATATTATTTAATATTTCAAATATTATCCTTTCTGAACTTTCTCCTTGAGCACTTAACTTTTCACCTTTTTTTACCATGACCCCTTCATCAATTCCATCCACAAGGTTTAATGTTATATATCCCTTTGCTGGAACTGATGGATATAGCCTTGCATTTATACTGTTTAAGAATGTGATAAAATTTTTATATGGGACTTTATTCAGCCTTTCAATGGTACCAGAAAACATCTCTGAAAAGATAAGTGCCAGAACTGTTCCCATGTCCATATCCTCTAAATTAACTCTCCATTCAGGAGCATAATAAGGAGCTATGCTTTTTATGTAATTAATTATTTCTTCTTTGTTTCTTTCATCAATACGTGGGACCTTCATTTCCTTACCTCCTCTTTTTTATCAGTTTTTGGTATCATATATATATTCCTGCCTTACAGTTTGTGGATTCGTTAATGTAGAATAGAATACCTCTATTTTCAATACACCTGAATCCTCCACACTTTTTTCAACATGAACGCTAAGCTCATCTATCCTGTACTCCCATTTTCTTATAGCTTCTTCTATTTCCAGTTCAATCTGCCTTATTGTTGTAACATCAAGGATATCAAACATATATTTATAAATATTGCATCCAAAATCAGGCCTCATCATTCTTTCTCCCTTTTTAGTCATAAGGATTATCTTTATGGACTCTGCAATATCATCCTCATATGAAGATCCCTTTATTCTTCCTGTAGTTAAATCCGATTTCACTGGAAATTTCCATCCTATTTCTCTTTCATTATCTCTAGGCATATAACAATCACTCCATTAATTTATTTTAACCATTCCGCCTTTTATAGTAGTAACTCCATCACATTTAACGTTCAATGATGCCGAAGCCTTTATTTCTGTCTGATTTCCTTGAATATTAACACTTTGTCCCTTAATCTTTATTGTCTTACCATCAAGACTTATGGTATCAGATTTAATTTCAATCTTTTTTCCACTTCCATCAATATCAATGGTTGATGAACCTGTGTCAAGCTTTATCTTCTTCTGAGCTTTTATATTTATCACTCCGTTTTTACTATCCAGATTAATTACATCTTCACCCTTGTCACCTTTTGATGTTATTGTTATTGCTGAATTTTCATCATCTATGAGTATTTCACTCTTTTTAGGTGTTGAAATTTTTATTTTGCTTTTATTTTCTGTATCATCAAAAATTACTTCATGCCCACCCCTTGTCCTAAGTTTTTTAATTGTATTATCTTCTTTCACCGTATCATCAGGAATCGTATCTTTATTATTCCATAAACATCCTAATACATATGGCTTTTCTATATTTCCATGTTCAAATGCAATGACAACTTCATCACCTATATCAGGAAGAAAGTACATTCCCTTATTCTTCCCTCCATATGGAACAACAACTCTTATCCAGTCACTTACATTTATAGTTCCATCAGTCATAAAAAATTCTACTTTAATCATTCCTGGAAATTTATTATCATATATTTCTTTTACAGTACCAGTTGTAATACCCGATATTGTGTTGCTCTGCATAATCTTATTCTCAAAAATATCATCAAAAATATCCATTTTAATCACATCCTTTTATTCATATGTGCTGAGGTTTAATGTCACTATATATTCTCCTGGAGTAAATTCATGACAAGCTTTTGTAATATAATAATTTTTATCTATATCTTTATCAAAATCCTTCAGTTCTATAAATCTTCCCGGTATTATTTCTGGCAGTCCAATACACTCAAGTTTTGAATAATATGCTTCTGAAAGTATATTTTCAACTTCAATTTCTGCTCTTTTTTTTGCCTTATCATCTGTATTTAGATTTCCAGAAACCACTATCTTATTTGAAACAAATGCATTTGATATGTTGGATGTACTTGTCTTTCCAGAGGCCTCACCTTTAGTTGTCTTTTTGTTTATATCATCCTTTCCAAGAGCTGTTACCTTTATATTTCTGTACTTAATTTCTCTTTCAAAAGATATTACACTTTCACCATAACTTATTGTTGTTATTGCAGTCTTTACTTTTCGTGCTTTCCTAAAATAAGCCTTTCCTGCTATTATAAAAAATTCAAATCCATTTTCTTTAGCAATCTTTCTTATAAAATCATAATCGCTCATATTTTGTGCAATCTGCATCCCAGTAGCTGAAATACTTCCTATATCAGATTCAGATATGAAACTCTTCTGTTTGTTAATTATTTCTGATACTAATGTTGAAAGTCCCTTTTCTTTACCTTTCTGTTCTAATGTAAAGTTCTGCATAAATATATGAATCGCATCCATACATACAACTGTAATTTTTTCAGAATCATTAAACTCGTAATTTATTGACTCAACAAATCCTTTAAAAATAACAGTGTTTTTAGATGAATATCCTAATGAAATATTTACTTTGCTTCCAAGCTTAATTTTGGATGTAATCTCCTTTTTAAAACCCTTTTTTTCATTATCATAACAATCCTTTATAGTAAATATTCCAATTCCAGCCTTATCCATTACACTTACTTCTACCTTTATCTCTCCAATTATAAGATTGTCTTTGGACAAACTGCTTCCATCTATAGAAATGTCATAGGAAGGCACCATAAAATTGTTGTATTTGCTTTTAAAATCTTCAAACTTTGTTTTTGAACTGTTCATCAAATCTGCCATTACTATCACCTTTATTTTAAAGTACGTGGATTTAAAATCCCTTTACTTTCTGCTATCTTTCTCCACTGAGCTGGATTTTTTCCCTGATTACATAATGCATCTGTATATTTCAAATCAAGTTCTCCATAACTTTTATAATCTTTTTCGCTTCTCTTGTTGCTCTTATCATCTGGCTTCTCCATTATTGTAAGGCTTACTGTTGCCCTTATAGGAATTCCTTCCTGAGTAAATTTCGTGAATGTTTCAGTTGCAGATGAAATGTATCCAACAAAAGTAAATTTACCCCATATAAATTTGCATATAGGAGGATGTCCATTTTCTCCAGGCACTAACAAATCTAATATTCTTTCTGTATATTTCCTTACATTTTCGGCTTCTTTCAATTCTTCCTTAGCCGTATATTTAACATCACCATCAAAAAATAAGTCTAGACTTAAAGTTGCAGGGTCACCATTTTTATAGCTTATCTTTTTGGATTTTTTCCCTTGAATATTAGTTGTATTATAATTCACATTTTTTGATATCTTATATTCATTAGGATTGAACATAACAGGAATAGTCTTTTCGTCATTGCTCTTATCTGAACTTATCACTATAATTTTTGCTTTTTGTAATGCCAATTCTACCCTTCCTTTCTAAACTTACATTAACCCTCTTCTTCTCTTTTCATAACTTAAATTTTTTTCTATTTTTCTCATTACCTTTTTGGATATATTGTTTATCTGTTCTTCTTCATCTATATTGTTTTGTTTTACTGTACTTAATTTTTCTTCCAGCAATGTTTCAACTGTTTCATTAATTACTTTATATATGGCTTTTTCATCAATTTGAACCTGAGAATTGTTAGAATTTTCACTTTTTTCCTGGCTCCTGTTATAATAATCTTCATTATTCTTTCTCTTATATTCAAAATTCATGTCTGAAGTATATATTGTATTTTTGAAAACTGATGAATCTTCCTCCTTTTGAATATTAAATCTATTTTGAATAAGCGATATCTCATTAAATAAACTATTGCTATCCTTATGAATATTTTTTAATACAGAATTTACTGAATTTAGTTTTTCCTGAGATTCCTTTTTCAGTTCTGATATATTTTGAACTTTTTTAATAAATGTGAGATTTCTATCTTCAAATTTTGAAGTTATATTATTTAAAGTATTTAACTTAACTATTTGATTTTTATTTATTTCTTTCTTAAAATCATCCAATATTTCTGATTTTAGCGTATCTTTAATCAATGTTTCTTCTTTAGTAATTTCCCTTTTTAAATTATTGATAAAGCTATTATATTTTCTATTGATTATTCCAACTGCATCAGTATCTTGTCTTATTATTAAATTCTTTAATTCTTCTTCTTTTAAAGTGACATCTAATAATTTTTTCTTTTCTAAATATAGATGGTTCAAACTATAAATATGATCTGATTCCACTCTTTCCTGAGTCTCTATTTTTTCTGAAATTATTTTTTTATATTTTTTTATATCAGACAAAACCTGTACTTCAAAATTTTTATCAATACTGTTATTAAGATTTCTAAGTATTATATTTGAAAATACCCTTGATTTATTATTTCTATTTACCTTATTGATGATATTTTCTATATCTCTTATATTTCTTTGAATTATTTGTTTATTTAATATATTAACTCTGTTTGTCAAAGAAATTTCCTGTATGATCATTCGTCTGTAATCTATATTGTCTTTATATTTAATTTCTTTATCTTGTTTTGGAATGTTTTTCCTTTTAATTTCATACAGAGTCTTTATTTCTTCTTCAATTATCTGTTCATATTCTTTTTTATGGACGTTTTCCTTCAAAACAATGTTACTCAGTCTTTCTGTTGAACTTGAAAGTCTTGTTATAAACAGATTTTTCAGTTTTTCTTCCTGTAATGTAACATCTAATAATTTTTTCTTTTTAAAATAAAGTTCATTGATATTTCTAAAATTAAAACTATCAATATATGTATTTTTTAAGATTCTTACATTTTCTAAATTTTCTATATAATTTTTTTTCTGAATATTTTTTATACTTTTTATTTCTTCAATAAGTATTTGTTTTTGCTTTTGTATAGTCTTTGTAATATTGAATATATCTGCCTCATTGAAGTTTTCACCTCTATTGTATACTTTTTTCAATACAATACTTGAAAGTATCCTTAACTCATTATTTTTGTCTATTCTATTTTGAATACTTTCTATTGAAGTCAGATTTTTTTCTATTACTTTATTGCTTATTGTGTTTACATTATCTGATAATATGCTTAATCTATTTGATAAATTTGATATAATGTTTTTATCTGCTTTTTTCAGATTTAATATTTCTGTTATTTGTAAATGTCTTTTTACATTCACTTCATGTTCAATTTTTAATTTTTCTAAATTAATTTCTTCATCAAGCACTTTTTTTGAATTTTTTATTCTGCTTAAGTTTTCTATATAATTTTCTTCCTGAGTATTTCTTATATTTTTTATATCGTCGATGAGCGCTTTCTTATATTTTTCTATATTATTTAAAATTTTTGTTTCAGCTATATTTTCTCTTTCACTGCTTATATTTCTAAATATAATATTTGAGAATATTCTGAATTCATTATTCTGATCTATTCTTCTTTGAATCTTTTCTATTTTTGATAAATTCTTTTGAATAATGTTTTTACTTAAATCATCATATTTATGAAGAGTGATGTTTCTTTTTAACTCATGATTGAATTCATTTATGCCTATAATACTTTCTAAATATTTTCTTTTATTTATTCCAGTTTCAGATACATATGGTAACATATCTGTATTTTTTAAAATTCTATGTACAATTTCATTTTCTCTTGATTCATACGATGATGTATTTTTATTGTAAAAATTATTTTTTTCATTTATTTTAAAAAGTATGTTATCAAACAATTCTTTAAATGTTATATTCTTGATTTCATCAAACTCATATGAATTTATTAAATTGTCTATTTTTTTCCCTATAAATATACTTTCTTCTGATGAAGATAATTGAATATTTGAAAATATACTCTTTGTAAAGTTTTCAATAGTTAAATCTTCAATATGCTTATAATTTTTTAATATTATTTCTGAAAATTCTTTTTTTATAAATTCCTTCTCACTCTTGTTAAATAAATCAATATTTAAAGACAAACTACTGAATATTTCTCTGTTTGTTTTTATATTATTATTAGAAGTCCTATTCTGGAATTGCATTAACAATTTTGCTTCCAAAAACTCTCTTAATTCCTGTTTGAAATATGTTATTTCATTTTCTATATTCTTTTTGTTTATTATGTTTAATTTCTCTAAATCAAGTATTTCTATCTTATCTACTTTGTTTCCTATTTCTACATAATTATTCTGCTTTACTTTCTCCTCATATGTTTTTTCATTCAATGCTTTATTTAGATTGACATTTAGACTCCTAATATCTAATACTTCCTCTAAATCAGTACTATTAAATAAATACAATGAATTAGAAAGCTTTCTTATGAGTAAATTTTTAAAATTCTCTTCACGAAAAGTAACATCCAGTAATTCTTTCTTCTTTAAATATAACTTATTTAAATTATATATATCCTTAAAATCAAATTTATTATATATGTCTCTCAAATCAGGTTTACCAATACTCCGTGAAATCTGATTTTCTTCATGAGTATTTTTTATTTCCTCAATCAGTATTTCTTTATACTTCTGTATATCAAATAAAATTTCTCTGTCAATTATGCTGTCATTATCATTATCCAGATTTCTAAATATCATATTAGACATGAATCTGAAAACATTATTTTGATTTATTTTATTTTGAATAATTTCTAATTCATTTAAATTTTTTTTTATAATCTGACCACTTATACTGTTTATATTATTAATTAAAATATTCTTTTTATTCTCTAATATGCTCTCATATAAGTTTTCAGTAAATTTATTAAAATGCAATATTGGCTTTTTTTCATTTAAACTTATATTGCTGTTTTTTACATCTGTATTTATACTTTTATATATTTTTAATTCTTTATTCTTTAAATATTCTTTTTCTATATTATTAAAATCAACTCTATAATTTAGAGTATCCTTGTTTTCTAAACTTATATTTAAATTTTTAGTATCTATTTTCTCATAAAAATTATTTTCTATCCTATCATCTATATATTTTATCTGATTATAGATTCTGCCATCTAATCCTTTTAATGTCTGAAAATAATTATTTATTATTAATTGTAAATTCTTCTCTATATAATTAATATTATTGTTAATTCCGCCTTTGTTGCTCTTTGCAGAATTTAACTGAAGAATGAGATTTAAAAGCATTTTTA
>NZ_CAKVKB010000034.1 GCF_934754915.1 uncultured Clostridium sp. | reverse complement strand
CAACTTAAAGATGAAATAGACAGAATAGCAAAAGATACAGAATTTAATGGGAAAAAAGTACTTGATGGAACATATGGAAGTAATGGTCAGAGATTAGATATAATGGTGGGAGAAAATCCTGGATTTATTATTTCATTTCCACCAATAGAAAGCATTGCATGCGATTCTTTAGGAATTGATGATTTGAGTGTATCAACTAAAAATGGTTCTGAAAAAGCAATTAATAAATTAAATAAAGCAATAAATGAGGTTTCATCAAGAAGAGTTCAAATTGGAGCTACAGGAAACAGACTTACACATGCAGTAAGATCTGTAGATAATAATGCTGAAAATATGACAGCATCAGAATCAAGAATAAGAGATACTGATATGGCAAAAGAATCTATGGAAAATGTAAGAAGTAATATATTGATAGATTCTACAGGAGCTATGTTGGTACATGAAAACCATGATCCCGAATATGTTTTAAAACTTATGAACGAAAAGGGAATATAAATATTATTAATAGCTGTTAAAATCATTAAATTTATATTTAAGAAAGGATGATTTGTATGGATATAGCAGCACTATCAATGAATATGCATCAAATACAGCTTGAAAATCAGGTTCAGTTATCGGTAATGAAAATGACAATGGATAATAGCGATGTTTTGAGTGAGAATATAATTGATATGGTTGAGAATATGGCTGTTGATACTAATGTTGGAACTAATTTAGATGTAAGAGTTTAAAAATGTAGAAAGGAGATAAGATATGAGATTAGGGCATAACATGTATTCTCTTAATATTTATAAAAATTATAAGAATACATTAGTTGAAAATTCAAAAGCTTTAGGGAATGTAAGCACAGGCATGAAGCTTAATTCTGCAAAAGATAATCCTAATAAAATTGGACAATCTGATAATTTAAAGCTTCAAATTTTAGCAAGAAATGCGGCACAATCTAATATTCAAGATACAACATCAATGCTTCAGACATTTGATGGTGCTCTTCAGGAAATGAATAATAATATTTCTAGATTGAAACAGCTTGCAGTGTATTCAGCTAATGAAACTAATACAGATGATGATAGAGTAAATATTCAAAAAGAAATAGATCAAATATTAAATAGTATTGATGACTTAGCAAATAATACTGATTTTAATGGTATACCATTAAGCAAAAGTGCAGGAGGAACATTAACAGATCCTGAAAATCCAGTTGCAGATAAATATTCTACAATTGGAGATTTAGCTAATGAAAAAGTTAAATTACCTTTTTATGATGTAACTAATAAAGGTCTTGGTTTAGAAGGTTTAGATGTAACGACAAGAAACAATGCTAGCTCTTCCCTTGAAAAGATAGAAAAAGCAATTAATATTGTAAGCAGGATAAGAAGTAAATATGGTTCACTTCAATCGAGGTTGGATGAAACATATACTAGTATGGATGACATAAATCAAAATTTTTCTTCTGCACAAAGTAGTATTGCAGATGCAGATATAGCTGAAGAAATGTTGGAATATGCAAGAACTAATATACTTTATCAGTCATCTATATCATTAATGGCACAAAGTAATAAATTCCCACAGGACGCTTTAAATATTTTAGCAAATGTTAGATAATTATAATTTTTAATTATGGTGTGAGAGTTGTGTTTTGTTATAACTTTCACGCTTTTTTTATGTATGTTTGTTGTAATAACTTATCAAAAAATGAAATTGTATACATATATATTGATTTTTTCATAAGTTTATGTCAAAAGAATGGGTATTTTTGATTCTTGATAATTTTGGTTAAATAGAGTAAAATTTACAAAAGAGTCTCTCTGTATTTTTATGTTTGTTAAAGAATCAAAAAAGCTACAGTTTGAATTTTATGTAACCAAATTGCAAAAAATATGATAACTGAGGTAAAAAAGTAAAAAAAATATGGCAAAAATTCCATTAGTATTTTATAATTAATATTAGAATATTTTATAATCAACAATTAGTGGACTTTATAGAAAGAAGATAAAGGGAAGTGAGTTTATGAAGATACAATCAGAAAGTAATAATACTTATGATTTACTTAAAGCTGGATTGAAGGCATCAAATGTTAGAGCTAAGACAATTGCTAATAATATGGCAAATATAAACACAAAAAATTACAAGAAGTTTAGTGTGGTTTTTGAAGAAAATTTAAAAGAAGCATCAGATTCAGGCTTTAAAATGAGAACTACTAATGAAAATCATTATACAAGTAATTCATCAAACCTTAAAATTACTAAGGACAAGCATTTGTCAGATGATAAAAATTCATATGGGGATAATATAACAATAAAGCAGAATAATGATACAAGCATGAGGACTGATGGAAATAATGTGGATTTAGAAATAGAAAAAGTGAATCAGGCGGCAAATACTTTAAAATATAATGCTATGATAACTAGTATTAATAATAAATTTAATAATTTGAAGACGGTTATAAAATAGGGGGGGATTTAGATGAATCCATTTAAATCAATGCAGATAAGTGCAACTGGTCTTTCAGCAGAAAGACTAAGAATGGACACTATAACTTCAAATATGGCAAATGCACGTACAACTAGAGATGCGGCAGGAAACAAATCACCATATGTAAGAAAGATTGCAGTGTTTCAGGAAGCACTAGATGCTAATAAAGAGATGGCTGGAGTAAAAGCGGTTAAAATTGAAAATGATAATTCGCCTTTAAGGAGAGAATATGATCCAACTCATCCAGATGCAGATGCAGATGGTTATGTAACAATGCCTAATGTAAATGTACTGAATGAAATGGCTGATATGATGGTTGCAACCAGATCTTATGAGGCAAATATTGATACATTTAATGCTTTGAAAAGTATGTTTTCAAAAGCATTGGAAATAGGTAAATAGAAAGGGGTGTTTTTATTATGAGAATTGAAGAAAGTTTTGCGAGACAGGAAGCATTATTTAATGCCAAGTTTAACAAAAAGGTTAATAATTCAGATGAAGCTGCAAAGACAGATTCTTTTGCAAGTGCCTTAAAAAGCGCTATAGATGGAACAAATGAAAAACTTATAGCTTCTGATGAAGCAGCAAGTGCTTTTGTTAGAGGTGATGACGTAAATATTGATGAAGTCATGGTTAAGAATCAGGAAGCTAGTTTATGTCTTCAATTTTTGACACAAACACGAGATAAATTACTTGAAGGGTATGATACATTATCAAAACTGCAATTGTAGTGTTAGGGTGAGGAGAGCTAAATAATGAAAAAACTTTTAGAAAAAGTTAAGGGACTTTTTGAGAAGTTTAAATCTCAGAGCAATAAAATTAAAATCGCTATGATTGCTTCTGCTATAGCAGTTATAGTGGCTATTGTCAGTGCAATAATCTACGCTACATCTACTAAATATGAAGTTCTATTTTCAAATTTAGATACAGCAGATGCAAAGACTGTAGTTGATTATCTGACAAATGAAAAAATTGAAAATAAAGTAGACAGTACTACTAATACAATCTATGTTCCAAAAGGACAGGTTGATAAACTTAAATTAGAGTTGGCACCAGATTTAAAGTCTGGAAGTACTGGATATGAACTTATGGATCAGCAGAACACTTTTGGATTAACTGATGAACAGTTTAACATTCAAAAGACAAGAATGCAGGAAGGTGAAATTGAGAAGGTAATTAAAAGTCTTCAACCTATTGAAAATGCAAAGGTGAAAATCACACAGCCTGAAAGTTCTGTATTTGTAAAAGATAAATCTGAAGGTTCAGCAGCTGTTACTTTGATAGTTAAAGATGGAGCAACATTGAATGAAGATCAGGTAAAAGCTATTGTAGCAGTTGTTTCAAGAAGTGCTGCTAATATTCCAAAAGAAAATGTTACTGTTATAGATCAGAATTCTAATCTGCTTACTAAAGATTTAGATGATGAGGAGTCTGGACAAGCTAGTTCGGAAACTATATCTAAACAACATCAGGCTGAACAGGATTATGAAGAAAGATTGAAAAAGGAAATAATAGAACTTTTGGAACCTATTGTTGGAAAAGGAAATGTTTCGGCAAGAGTTAATGCAAGCTTGGATTTTGATGCAAAACAGAGTACACAGACTGTGATTGATCCAAATAAAGTAATTGTAAGTCAGGAAAGTTCAAAGGAAACAAACAATAATGGAGCAGGAACTTTATCAGAAAGTCCTGTGGACAATAATATGACAAATGAAATTGTCAACAATAATGATAATTCGTCATCGTTAAAAGAAGAACAGAAAACAAATTATGATTCTGGTAAAAAAGAAACAAAGACTATAGAAGCTCAAGGAAAAGTTGAAAGACTTACAGCAACAATATATCTCAATAAGGACCTTACAGCGCAGGAAATAACTGAATATGAACAGGAACTTGCAAATGCTATTGGTTTAGATGCAACAAGAGGAGATCAGATAACTGTAAATGGAAAGGCATTTGATACAACAGCAGCTGATCAGGCTCAGGCAGCAATTGATGAAATGAATGCTGAAAAGCAAGCTAGAGAAAGAAATATTTTAATAGCAGCTGGTGTAATAGGAGGAGCATTAATACTTGGATTGCTTATATTCTTCATCTTAAAGAGAAGAAAGAAGAAAGCGGAAGAGGAAGAACAATTATTGGATACATTAATTGATGATACTATAGTTCCTAAAGAACCAGAGACATTTGATCCAATTGAATTCGAACGTGAGACAGAAAAATCTCATTTAGAGAGTGAAATTAAGAGGTATGCTACAGAAAAACCAGAACAGGTAGTTGAAATAATCAAGTCTTGGTTAACTGAAAATGAGAGGTGATACATATGCCAAAAGACGAACGTAAACTGACTGGTGTGCAGAAGGCTGCAATATTGTTTATTACACTTGGGCCTGAAGCATCTTCTGGTATACTTAAGAAATTACCAGAAAGCGATATTCAAAAAATAACTTATGAAATTGCAAATATTACTTCAGTAACATCAGAACAAAGAGAAGAAATATTGAATGAATTTTTACAGATAAATAAAGCCAGAGATTATATTATTGAAGGCGGAATGGATTATGCTAAACAGTTATTATCAAAAGCTCTAGGATCACAGAGAGCAGCAGAGATACTTGATAAAGTATCAGAAGCAACATCACAGTACAGGCCTTTTTCTATTGCGAGAAAGGCTGATCCTAAGCAGCTTCTTAATGTAATAACAGCAGAGCAGCCACAGACAATAGCACTTATATTATGCTATCTCCAGTCAGATAAGGCTGCTCAGGTTATGGCAGAACTTCCAGAAGAAACACAAAGTGAAGTTGCATATAGAATTGCAACAATGAATACTACATCTCCAATGGTAATAAAGGAAATTGAAGCTGTATTGGAAAGTAAATTATCGTCTGTAGTAAGAACAGAAATGACAACTCTTGGTGGTGTTGAAACATTAGTTGGAATTTTAAATTCAGTTGATAGAACTACTGAGAAGAATATTACAGAAGGACTTGAAAGAGAAGATGCTGAACTTGCTGATAAAGTTAAGAGCTCTATGTTTGTATTTGAAGATATTGTTTCTCTTGATGATGTATCTATTCAGAGAATTCTTAGAGAAGTTGAAGTTAGTGATCTTGCACTTGCACTTAAAGGATGTTCAGATGAAGTTGCTAATTGTATTTACAGAAATCAGTCTAAGAGAGCAGCGGCTTCATTGAAAGAAGATATGGAATTCCTTGGACCTGTAAGAATTACTGATGTTGAAAAGTCACAGCAGAAAATTGTTGCAATTATAAGAAGATTAGATGATGCTAACGAAATTATAATTTCAAGGGGTGGAGAAGATGCAATCATCGTATAGTCTTATAAAAAATGGATTTACAGCATCAGGAGAAAAAAAGATAATAACAACAGAATATGTTAGTAAATTAGAGTTGGCTGCTATAGAGGAAGAAAAAAAGAGAAAGCAGTTAGAAGAAGAGCAGAAAGCTATTGAAGAAAATGAAACTAAGAAATCTAAAATTGATCCTGAAGAATTATTGCAGAGATATGAAGAAATAGGAAAAAGAATAATTCAAGATGCTGAAAATGAAAAAAAAGCACTTCTTTTAAGAACTCAGATGGAAGCTAGTAATGCAGAAAAGAAAGCTTATGAAACTGGCTATGAACAAGGTATGAAAAATGGCTATGATGATGGATATAAAAAAGCATATGATGAGACTATAGAAAAAGCTCAAAAAGAAGCTGATGATATAGTGGGAAAAGCAGAACAACTTTTAAAATCTGCTCAAGGAGATTATGCAGATTATCTGGAAAGAAAAAGAAATGAAATCATAAATCTTGCATTAAATATAGCAGAAAGCATAACAAGAAAGTCATTACAAAATGATGATTCTATAAATGGTATAGTTGAAGAAGCATTTAGAATTTCTAAAGGCGAAGAAAGTATAATTTTAAGAGCAAATTCTGTTCATGTTGAGGAATTAAAGAAAAACTGTGAAAGATGGAAAATATCATATGCTATAAAAAATGAAGTCTTTGTAATAGCAGATGATACTATAGAACCTGGCAATGCAATATTGGAAAAGCCAAGTGGTATTGTAAAGGTAGGAATAGATATAGGAATGGAGCAGGTGAGAAAAGCTATATTTGATTAAAATATATAGTTTGATATTTGGTGCTCATTGATTAGAAAGGGTGTTTTTATGATTGATTTAGAGGTGAATTTTGATAGAATTTTAAAAAAAGTCAATAATACATCACCTATATATAGTGAAGGCATAGTAAAAAAAGTAATTGGTCTTACTATTGAAGTACAAGGTATAAAAGCCTTTGTAGGTGAATTGTGTATTATATATAATGAGAGAAATTTGCCAATCAATTGTGAGGTGGTTGGATTTAGAGATGAATTTGTAATACTTATGCCTCTTGATGAACTTATTGGTATATCACCTGGATGTAAGGTTGTACCTCAACATAAGCCATTAAGTGTAAAGTGTTCAGATGAACTTTTAGGTCACATAATAGATGGCATTGGAAAACCACTTGATTGTGATAATCTTTCATATGATGGTGAAGACTACCCACTTGAAAATGAAGCACCAGATCCATTAAAGAGAAAAAGAATTAAAGATATAATGCCTACAGGGGTCAGAGCTATTGATGGTTTTTTAACTGTTGGTGATGGACAGAGAATAGGTATATTTGCAGGTAGTGGTGTTGGTAAGAGTACAACTCTTGGAATGATTGCAAGAGAAGCAAAAGCTGATGTAAATGTAATTTCTCTTATAGGAGAAAGAGGAAGAGAGGTCCTTGAATTCATAGAAAAGGATTTGGGACCAGAAGGCATGAAAAAATCTGTTGTAGTCTGTGCTACATCAGATAAACCAGCTTTAATAAGAATAAAAGGTGCTCTTACTGCTACAGCAATAGCTGAATATTTTAGAGATCAGGGCAAAAAAGTAATACTTATGATGGACTCAGTAACAAGATATGCTATGGCTCAGAGAGAAGTTGGATTAGCAATTGGAGAACCACCAGCAACAAAGGGATATACACCTTCAGTTTTTGCTAAACTTCCAAAGCTTATGGAAAGAGCAGGAACATCAATAGATGGTTCTATAACAGCATTTTATACAGTACTTGTTGATGGAGATGATTTTAATGAACCTATTGCTGATGCTGTAAGAGGTATACTTGATGGACATATTGTTTTATCAAGAGATTTGGCACATAAAAATCATTATCCAGCAATTGATGTATTAAATAGTGTCAGCAGACTTATGAGTCAGATTGCGCCAAAAGAACACAAAGAATCTGCTTCAATTGCAAGAGACCTTCTTGCAACATATAGAGATTCCGAGGATCTTATAAATATAGGTGCTTATGTTAAAGGAAGTAATAAAAAGATTGATATGGCTGTGGCATATAATGATAAATTGAATGAATTTTTATGTCAAGGAATTGAAGAAAAGGCAACTTTTGAAGAGACAGAACAGGCGTTGATATCTATGTTTAAATAATTGAAGGAAGTGAAACTAAATGTCAGGAAGATTCAAATTTAGTCTTGATAAACTTTTGGATATAAGAAGAGAAAAAGAAGAAGAAAGTAAAAGACTTTTTACAGAGAGTCAGACTGCTAAAAGGAAAATCGAAGAGAAGATAGAAAGCCTTGAAAACAATTATAATAAATATAAGGGAATCAGCGCAGATGAAGATGTGGTATATCAAAAATTAAAAAGGTATTATATACAAGGTTTACAAAAGGGGATAGAAACAGCTAAAGATGATTTGGTTGTAAAGAATCTTGAAGTTGAAAAGAGACGTAGAGAATTAGTAGAAAAGCAAATTGAGAGAAAAACTGTAGAAACATTAAAAGAAAAAAAATATGATGCGTTTGTCAAAGAAGAAGAAAGAGTTGAACAGATAAATCTTGATGAATTAGCGTTATATGCATTTATGAGAAATAGAAATGATAAATAATCAATGTACAATTTATATTTTAAATGCTAAAAGATTGAAATATAAATTGTGCATTGAAAATAAATGCACAGATTTATATTTTAAATTTACAGAGGGAGGTGAAATGTATGGTTATATCAGCACAAGTCTTATTAGATTCTAGCAATAATTCAACTCAGACAAAAAAAATTTCTAATGCATCATCGTTATCTAATACTGCTAACAATAAAACTACTAAAGAAGTCAGCAACATAGTTGATAGCAGCAGGTCAAATTCAAAAACATCCAATAAAAAGGAAGATTTTAAAAAAGTTTTGGATTCAAGTACAAAAGATTCAAACAGTAATCAAGCGAGCAGAGTCAAAAATGATAAACAGAATAATGTAGAAGAAAAGAAATCTACTGATGAAAATGTAAAAGAATTAAAAGATAAAATAGAAGAACTTAAAGAAAAAGTTGAAGAAAATCCAAAAGATGATAATGAAGTTAATGATATTCTTGAATCATTATTGAATGCTTTGAATGTTTTACTTGAACTAGATAATAAATCTAAGGTAAATAATGAAAATAGTATAGTAATTTCAGATGTCGCAGGAAATATTGCAGATGAATCACAGATGCTAAATGGCCAGACAACACTATTAGACCAATTATTAAATGTATTAAATTCTGAAGAATCAGGACAACAATTAGATTCTGAAACATTGAGTACACTAAAGGAATTTATGACGCAATTACAGACACAGGTTTCTGAAAATGACAAGGTTTCAGCTAAAACAAAAGATGGAATAAATGATATATTATCTAAACTTACTGATATGATTGATGAATCATCAAATGGAAAAGTATTAACACTTGAAGATATGCTTAAGAATAATACAAGTTATTCACAGGATCAGAATGATTCATTAGAAAACAACAATAATGGAAATAGTCAGACACTTAATAGCAATTCAGATGATTCAAAAGAAAATAAATTTTTAAAATCATTATTTGAAGATAAGAAGGATAATTCATTTGATAATAAAATTGGTATGTTTGCAGGAAGAACTCAGAATATAGTAGGACAGAACACAGTGCAAAGAGGTCTTACAATAAACAAGGCAACATTTACACAAGATTTAATACAAAATGTAAAGTATATGTCAACAAATGGATTAAAAGAATTAACAGTTAAGATTAATCCGGGAAATCTTGGGCAGGTTACAATAAATCTTATTCAAGAAGATGGGATTATGAAGGCTAATATAAAAGCTAATTCAAAGGAAACCACTGCATTGTTAGCTCAAAATTTAAATGAGATTAAGAAGCAGTTAGGAGAACAGAATATAAAGATATCTGAAGTCAATATTGAATTGTATCAAGAAGATACTACATTCTTTAGAGATGGAAATTTTGAAGGTGCGTTATCTCAGGAACAAAACAGAGAAAAAACAGCATCAACAAAAAATTCTGAAAATAATTCAATTATTGAAAATGAGGATGAATTATTAGAAAATGAAGCAAAAATAAATGCAACACTTGATTTTCTTGCATAGGAGGTTAAAAAATGGCAGTATCGGCAACTATGACAAATAATTATATAAAGCCAGCTGATGCTATAAAAAGATCTGAAGATTCAAAGAGAAGTGGAGCTGTTGATTATACCTCAAGGGGAACAGCAATAGTTAATTCCAATACAGAATTAGGACAGAATGCTTTTTTAAACATTCTTGTTGCAGAACTTAGTAATATGGACCCTACTCAAGATCAGGATTCTACAGCATATGTAACTCAGATGGCTGAATTTGCAAGTATAGAACAGCTTAATAATTTAAATACAACAATGCAGGATTTTGCTTATCAGCAAATGGTTGGACATGTTGGTATATTAAGTGAACTTGATGATAATGGAGATAATAAATTTGGATTGATAACTCAGGTGTTTAAAAGTGGAACAAAAACTTATGTTACTCTTCAGGATGTTTCAACAGGACAAAGTGGCACTTATGATATAAAGAAAGTAATAGGAACATCTGATTCAGGGTATACCACAGCAAATTATGAAACAGCATTAAATACTCATTTCTTGTCAGCATCATCCCTAGCGTCTGCTAATGAAGGAAAAGGGTCAAAAGCAGTAGTTGTAGAAACAGATAAAAAAGAGACACCTATAATGGATAAAGATGGTAATACAACAATTACAACAACAACAACTACTACTGCAAAGAAATGTATAATAAAAGGTGCTTACTTAGATAAAGAAAAAAGTAAAGTTGTTGTTACAGTAGCATTTCTTGACGATAAGGGTAATGAAAGTAAAGAAACAAAAGATTATGATTACGCAGATATAGCAATAGCTGGTGAATTAACAGATGATGTAATGAATGAAACAGTAAAGAAATATACTCAAACAACAGTTACATCTAGAGATAAGAAAACTGGAAAGATAGTAGATAATCCTGTAGAAAAGACAGAAACAGATTCTGAATCATCAGAAAAAGCAGATGATAAAGGTTCAGATGACAAGTCTGTATCAGAAAAACAGGAAGGAACAGATTCAAATGTGGATAATGCAACTCAACAGGCAGCTGGTGATAAAACTTCTCAGTCACAAGAAGTAAAAGAAAAAGATATTGAGAAAGAAAATGAGACATTATCAAAAATAGCAGGAATGTAAATGAGTTATAGATTAATTAATGGACAAGCATATCCTGTAGGTAATTTCACACATATTGAAAATGTTCAAAATAATAAAAAAGTACAGTATACAAAAGATAATAAGAGCTTTAAAGATGTATTAAATGATGAAAAGAGTAAAAACGAAGATTTTACAGTATCAAAACATGCAGCACAAAGGCTGAATGAAATTAACTTTACAGAAGAGGATATGAATGAAATAAAAAGAGGCTTTCAGATTGCACAAGATAAGAATTCAAAAAATACTGTTATGATTTATAAAGATGTTGCACTTATTGCAAGTGTTGAAAATAAAACATTAATAACAGCAGTTGATAAAGAAAGAGCTAAAGATAATGTATTTACAAATGTGGATAGCGTAGTTATTCTATAGGCAGGACCAAAAGTAATTGACGATTGATAATGGATGATTGTGAGATTGAAAATTGCTGAAAGAGGATGCCTCAATCTGCGGAACGACAGAAGCAGATTAAAAAGATATATTAAATTATAAATTTGGAGGAATAGGGTATGTTAAGATGTATGTATTCTGGAATAAGTGGAATGAAGGTTAATCAACAAAAATTAGATGTAATAGGTAATAATATTGCCAATGTAGGAACAACAGCTTTTAAGTCATCAAGAGCTGCATTTACAGATATGTTATATCAAAATGCAGGTACAGCATCTGCACCTACATCTAATAAGGGTGGTACTAATGCAAAGCAGGTAGGTCTTGGAGCAAAACTTGCAAGTATTGACAGAATTATGTCACAAGGTAATGCTTTGTCAACTGGAAGATCTCTTGATGCGTGTATTGATGGTGAAGGATTTTTTATAGTTGGAAATGGTATGATTAATTATGAAAATGGAGGAACAACATTAGACGCTGACATGGGAATTAGCGGAGGAGATATGTCTATAAATTATACTAGAGATGGTAATTTTCAATTGGATTATGAAGGTAATTTAGTAACAGCTGATGGATATAGAGTTATGGGTTATCTTTTAACTGCTAAAACTTATGATAAGGATGGAAATGAAATTACAGATGGAGTGCCAGAATCAGCAGCTGCAAGTATTGATAAAGATGGAGTAGCACAATATGTAGATGCAGATGGTGTTGTTAAAGCAGCTAGCAATTCTATATTGCAACCTTTAAGAATACCTGATACAGTACATGTTCCAGAATATACTACTACAGATAAGGCAGGTAATCAAACTACAGTTGCAGCAAGTGATCAAAAAGTACAATCATTTACTATTGGAAAAGATGGTATGATTATAGCAACTTTAGCAAATGGAAAGAAAAGTGCACTTGGACAAATAGCAATGGCATCATTTAAAAATCCAGCAGGATTAACTGCAAAAGGAGGAAATTTATATGAAGTTTCCCCAAACTCAGGAGAAGCACTTGTTAGGACTCCAATAAATGTTGATAAAGATGAAAAAGGTGATCCAATACAAGATCAAAATTTAGATAACAGTAAAGGTTTTGGTGATGTAATTCAAAGTTGTCTTGAAGCATCTAATGTAGATTTAACAGAACAATTCACTGATATGATTACAGCAACAAGAAGTTTCCAAGCTGCATCTAAGATGATTACAACTGGTGATGAAATACTTCAAACAATTACAGGATTAATGAGATAACATAAAAATTTAGTATTATAAGCAAGGGAAATGTGCACTAATACTGTCAAGTGTTAGTGCTAACCCTGCTAATATCAATATTATTATTTTTGTAAAAATAGTAATATTTTAGATAAAATATTGATTACAATTAATAATGGACAATGTATAATTAATATTGACAGGAAAGTAATAAATTTGAATTCAATTGACCATTAACAATGAAATCTTTATAATAACTTTTGGTTATTATTTAGTTTTGTTGTTAGAATTTACCGAAATACTTTTAAGAAGTATTTATAGAAAATTTTTATGATTTAAGTAAATTGAAAATTGCAAACTGTCAGTTATAAGTGTACACTGTTCATTGTTCAAATTGATAATGGTAAAAGGGGGAATAAAGATGATTGATTTAACTGCTATGAATAATAAGGAATTTGTGCTTAATGCTGATCATATTGAAAAAATAGAATGTGTACCAGAAACATTGATTACTTTAACTAATGGCAAAAAATATATAGTATTAGAAACAGTGGAAGAAGTAAAGGATAGAGTTCTTAAATATAAAAATAAAATCTTTACATACAAAATATAGGAGGCATTTAAAATGAAAAAAAATGATATGTTAACTGCCATAGGACTTTTATTAGGTGTAGGTATGATGTTTTATGGTATGGCAAGTGGAGGATTAAGTGAGATGCATCTTTTCTGGGACGCACCTTCAGTAGCGATAACATTAGGGGGATCATTATCAGCTGTAATGATAGTTACACCAATGTCAGACTTTAAGAAGATTGGAAAACTTCTTGTACAAGCATTTAAGGAACCAACTTCGTCTAGTATTGAAACTATTGCAAAGTTTAGTGAATTATCTAGAAAAGCCAGAAAAGAAGGACTTTTATCATTAGAAGATGCAATAAATAATTTAGAAGATGCATTTTTAAAAAAGGGACTTCAAATGGTTGTCGATGGTATAGAACCAGAATCAATAAGAGAAATTCTTGAACTTGAAATAGCAGGTATGGAAACAAGACATAGTAATGGATCTAATATTTTTAAAGTATGGGGTGCATTTGCTCCAGCTTTTGGTATGCTTGGTACTCTTATTGGACTTATACAGATGCTTGGTAATTTATCAGATGCTTCTACTATAGCTTCTGGTATGGGTAAAGCTCTTATTACAACTTACTATGGCTCCTTAATAGCCAATCTTATTGGATCACCAATAGCTCAGAACTTAGGAGTAAAAAGTGCTTATGAAGTAAACATGAGAGAAATGATGGTTGAAGGTATACTTGCAATTCAATCAGGTGTAAATCCTAGAATTGTTGAAGATAAGCTTATATCATACTTATCACCAGCAGAAAGAGAAGAATATAACAAAACTCATGGAGAAAATGGGGGAGTAAGTGAAGGAGTGGCTTAGTATATGGCAAGAAAAAAGAAATCATCTGATGGTGGAATAACTGGTGATGAATGGTTAGGAACATATTCTGACTGTGTCACATTACTTTTAACATTCTTTGTACTGTTGTATTCTATGTCAACAGTTGATGCTCAAAAAGTACAGGCAATTTCTCAGGCTTTTTCAGTAATGACTGGAAAATCAGCGGATAGTATACTACAATATGATATGTACCAAGGAAGCCAACCTGTTCTTGGTGGTGAATCAAAAGTTGAAGATATGATAGAACAAAGTGAAAATATGGACAATAAAACAATGTATGAAGAAATAAAGGAATATGTTGAAGCAAATCAACTTCAAAGTACTATTGAAGTTGCACAGGATAAAAATGGAGTAGTTCTTCAATTAAGAGATAATATATTATTTGATTCTGGAAAAGCCAATCTTACAGGTGGAAGTAAAGAAATATTGAACAAGATTAATACATTAATTTCTACTATACCTAATCCTATACAAGTTGAGGGGCATACAGATAATGTACCAATAAGCAATTCAGATTATCAGGATAACCTTGAATTGTCTTCAGCCAGGGCTGCAAGTGTAGTGAGGTATTTTACACAGGAAAAAGGCCAGCCAGCAGCAAGATTTTCAGCAGTTGGATGTGGAGAATCAAGGCCTAAGGTAGAAAATACAACTGAAGAGAATAAGGCACAGAATAGAAGGGTTAATATATTAATTGAATCAGACATGGATAATGAGGAGTGATAATAATGGCTAAAAAGGATAAAAAAGATAAAGGTGAGGTTAAGGAAAAAAGCGGAAAAGGAATGATGGTTGTTTTATTTGTTCTAGGATTAATCGTATTAGGTGCAGCAACTTTTGGTGGAGTATATGTATTTATGAAAACTAATAAAACAGTATCAGCTCAACAAGTTGTTATTGAACAGACATATGTTGATTTAGATGAGTTCACTGTAAACTTAGCAGATGAGAATGGAAAAAGGTTCTTAAAGTGTGAGATTTCAATAGGATATGATAAAGATAATAAAAAAGTTGCAGAAGAAATTACTAATAACACTGTAGTAATAAGAGATACAATTATATTTTACTTTAAAAGTAAGAAAGCTGAATTTATAAATGATCAAAATAATAAAGATCAAATTAAAAATGAATTAATTGAAGCAATAAATAAGGAATTACAAAAAGGAAAAATAACAGACATAAGATTTAAAAATATGATAGTTCAATAAGGATAGAATATGGAATTTGAATTTTTTACAATGTTTATGCAGCTGCTTATAGCATTAGGTATAACTCTTGGAATTATATTTTTAAGTTATAAGATATTAGGAACAAAAGTTGAACGTATAAATAATAATAAATATGTTAAAGTTATCGAAAGAACTCAGATATCAAAAGACAGTGCGATTTTGATAGTAAGGATAGGAAAAAAAGGAGCTGTTATTATAAGCTCGGGAAATAATGCTGAAAAAATATCTGAGTTGTCTGAAGATGAAATAAAAGAAATAGAAGAAAATAAAAAGAAATCAAATCAGGAAATTATAGATGGATATAATAAATTTATTTCTATATCTAAAAACAATGTTTCTAAGATATTAGAGAATATAAGATCAAAGGAAGAGAAACATGACAAATAAGAAAAAAGTATTATTTGTGTCTCTTGCAGCATTTTGTTTTATGATGTTTTTCACCATAAGAGCATATGCTGCTCCAGGCACAGCAGATATACCACAAGTTAATATTTCTTTTGGAGATGGAACTCAAAGTCCACAGAATTATGTCTCAAATGTGAAGATATTAATATTTTTTACAATATTATCACTACTTCCATCAATAGTAATAATGGTGACAAGTTTTACTCGAATAGTTGTTGTTTTTTCATTTCTAAAGACAGCAATTGGAATAACACAGTCAATTCCAAGTCAGATATTGACTGGACTTGCTATATTTCTTACACTATTTATAATGCAGCCTGTGTATAGTCAGATGAATACAAATGGTATTCAGCCTTATCTTGAAAACAAGATAACACAGGAACAAGCAGTGGAGGAGATTTCAAAGCCATTAAAAGAATTTATGTCTAAGCAGACAAGACAGGAAGATTTAGAACTTTTCTTAGATGTTAGTAATGCTGACAAGGAAAGTATAAATGAAGCTAAAGATATACCATTAACAGCTTTAGTTCCTGCATTTTCTATAAGTGAATTAAGAAGGGCATTTGAAATAGGATTTTTGATATTCCTTCCATTCTTGGTTATAGATATGGTAGTTGCAAGTGTGTTAATGTCTATGGGTATGTTCATGCTTCCTCCTACATCAGTGGCAATACCATTTAAACTTATATTATTTGTAATGGTAAATGGATGGCATATACTGGTTGAAAGTCTGATAAAAAGTTTTATGTGAGGTGTTTAAGTATGAGCGAATTAATGATGAATACAGCTATAAAAGATACAATTATAACAGCAATAAAAGTTGGAGCTCCAATGCTTATTGTTGTTTTAGTAATAGGACTTGCTATAAGTATTCTTCAAGCAACAACACAGATTCAGGAACAAACACTCACATTTGTTCCTAAATTAATAGCGACTGCTGTTATTGGATTGCTGTTAGGAAATTGGATGCTTCACACAATAATTGATTTTTCAATGAGAATATTTGATATGATTGCAACAATATCATCTTAAGGAGGTAAGCTTTTTTGGTTGATGCTGCTTACTTTTTAGGACTTTTTTTAATTTTTTTAAGGGTGAGTTCATATTTTATATCTACAAGGATATTTTTTCCAAATGGAATGCCAGCAATGTTTAAAACTGCTTTTTCTATGATTATGGCTTATGGACTTATATCAGGAGTTGATTATAATGCTGCATTGAATATAGAAAGTAACTATATGATTGTTTTCTATATTGTAAGCGAAATAATTACTGGAGCAATATTGGGGAGTATAACAAACCTTGTATTTCAAGCGGCTAAAATGGCTGGTTCTTGGATAGATATTCATGCAGGATTTTCCATGGTTACAATATTAGACCCATCAACACAAACGTCAACAACCCTTATAGGAAATTTATTTTATTCAGTATCTCTTGTATTCTTTTTTATAATTGATGGACAAAAGTTACTTGTAAAAACCATATATGAGAGTTTGAGTATAGTACCATTAGGAAAGACAATAGTTTATCAAGAAACTGTTATGGGAGTTGCTGAAACTATTGTTGATTTTTTTACACTTGGTGTAAAAATAGCGATTCCTATAGTATTAATAATAGTAATGGTAGATGTTTGTCTTGGGTTAATTACTAGAACAGTACCTACAATACCAATAATGATTTTTGGTATGCCTATTAAGAATGTATTAGGATTTGTTACTTTTATAATAATAATGCCAGTTATGCTAAAAATTATTGGAGAAGCTATATATGAACTTCCAGATATTTTTAATAAAATATTTAATCTTATACCGATAGTTCCCATGGCATTAATATTTGCTGATGATGATAAGACAGAAGAAGCAACTCCAAAGAAAAAATCTGATGCTAGAAAAAAAGGACAGGTTGCCAAGAGTAAAGAAGTAGGTGTTGCAGTAACAATGCTTATTTGTACATTGGCTATTTCTGTTTTTTGGGAGGGAATTGAAAATGTCTTTAAAGAAATGATAATTTATTTTCTTCAATTACCTTATTTGGAACAGTTCGATAAATTATCACTATCATATATATGCATAACAATAATTGTTAAGTCAGCTGGAGCAATTTTACCAATAGCATTGTCAATAATGCTTGGAGGTATTGTTGCAAATATAATGCAGGTTGGATTTTTGTTTACAAAGGAACCGTTGAAACCATCTTTAAAAAAAATAAATCCTATATCAGGCTTAAAAAGTATGTTTTCTAAAAGAAATGTTGTGGATTTATTTAAAAATATAATAGTTATAACTATTATAACTATTATAGTATATAATTATATATCGTCAAATTATAAGAAAATAATTTCTATGTCAAGTATATATATTCCAACTCTTGGTGTTGAAGTAAAAAGCCTTGTTATTGGAATTTTTAAAAAAATATGTTTGTTACTTGTTATAATTGCTGCTAGTGATTATTTTATTAAATTGAAAATGCATCAAAAGGGATTAAAGATGACTAAACAGGAAGTAAAAGATGAATACAAGCAGATGGAAGGAGATCCTCAGATAAAAGGAAAAATCAAGCAGAAGCAGAGAGAAATGAGCAGAATGAGAATGATGCAGTCAGTTTCAGATGCAACTGTTGTAATAACTAACCCTACTCATCTTGCTGTAGCTTTAAAATATGAAGAAGGCGGAGAAATGGAAGCACCTACAGTAATAGCTAAAGGTGCTGATTATCTAGCTTTAAGGATAAAATCAATTGCAAAGGAAAACGAAGTACCAATTGTAGAAAATAAACTTCTTGCAAGAATGATGTATGATGAGGTTGAAGTGGATGATCAGATACCTCCTGATTTATATCAAGCAGTAGCAGAAATACTTGCTGTAGTTATGAAAATAAAAAAATAGAAAAAATTTGATTTTTTTTATATAATAATAGAAGAAGATTATAAATTAATATAACAAATAAAAGATGAACAATTATTTGTTATTGAAATGAAAAGGGATGTGTGAATTTTGTTAGGAGAAAAGAGGCTGGATATAAAAAGCAATTTAGATGTAATTATAGCATTTGGTGTTATTGGAATTGTATTGATGATTATTGTTCCTCTGCCAAAGATGATGCTTGATTTACTATTGGCCTTAAATATAACTTTATCAATAGTTATACTTCTTATTACTATGTTTACAACCAGTGTATTGCAGCTTTCAGTGTTTCCTTCATTATTGCTTGTAACTACACTGTTCAGGTTGGGTCTTAATATATCTTCAACAAGACTTATTTTAACAGAAGCTAATGCAGGAACAATAGTTTCAGCTTTTGGTAATTTTGTTATTCGTGGTAACTATGTTGTTGGTATAATTATATTCTTGATTATAGTTGTAATACAATTTATGGTTATTACAAGTGGTTCTGGAAGAGTTTCAGAAGTATCTGCAAGATTTACACTTGATGCTATGCCAGGTAAACAGATGAGTATTGATGCAGATTTGAATTCAGGTATGATTGATGAGACTATGGCTAGAAAAAGAAGAGCGGATCTTCAAGCAGAAGCTGACTTTTATGGAGCTATGGATGGTGCTTCTAAGTTTGTAAAAGGAGATGCAATTGCAGGTCTTATAATAACTGCTATAAATATAATCGGTGGTATTATAATTGGTGTTGTATTTAATGGAATGGATGCAGCAACAGCAGCTCAGACATATACAAGGCTCACAATTGGTGATGGACTTGTAAGTCAGGTGCCTGCATTACTTATTTCGACAGCATCAGGTATACTTGTAACACGTTCAGGAAATAGTGATAATTTTGGTGATACTATTTCAAGACAGTTAACAGCATTTCCAGTTGCAACAGGGGTAGCAAGTGCAGTTATGCTTTTTGTTGGAATAATACCTAATATGCCTAAAATACCATTTTTTATTGCATCAGCATTGATGGGAGTATTGACATATTTTATTTATAAAGAAGAAACTTCTAAACAGGTTGAAGAAGTTGTAAGTGAAGAAGAAGAAATAATGCAACAGGAAAGAAAAGAACCAGAAAATGTAATGAATTTGATTTCTGTTGAATCAATGGAAGTTGAAATAGGATATGGTTTGATTCCTCTTGCAGATGAAAGCTCTGGAGGAGATCTTTTACAGAGAATTGCATCTGTCAGAAGACAATGTGCAATTGAAATGGGTATTGTGGTTCAGCCTATAAGAATAAGAGATAACTTACAGCTTAAGACAAACGAATATGTAATTAAAATTAGAGGAACTAAAATAGTATCTTCTGAATTAATGCCTAATATGTTATTATGTATGGATCCAATTGGTGAAAATTCAGATATACTAGGAATTAAAACTATTGAACCTACTTTTGGACTTCCAGCAGTATGGATTAATAAAGATCAGAGAGAAGATGCAGAAATTAAGGGACTAACTGTAGTTGACCCAACAACAGTTATGGTAACTCATTTGACAGAGACAATTAAGGCACATTCTTATGAATTGCTTGGAAGACAGGAAGTTAAGCTTATTGTTGATAATGCTAAAGAAAAATACAGCGCAGTTGTTGAAGAACTTATACCAGATTTATTGACTATTGGTGAATTACAGAAAGTATTACAGAATCTTTTGAAAGAAAGAGTTCCAATAAAGGATATTGTAACTATAATGGAATCATTAGCTGATAATTCTAAAAATACGAGAGATATTGAAGTGTTGACTGAATATGTTAGATTTGCATTAGCAAGAACTATCTGTAATCAGATTACAGATGAAAATGGAACAATAAATGTTATAACATTAGATCCAAATATAGAAGATATAGTAGCAAATAACATTCAAAAATCAGTTCAGGGATCATTCCCAACAGTAGATCCAGATACAACTACTAAAATACTTGGAGCTATAAAGGACACTGTAGAAAGTGTATATTTCTATAACAATCAGCCAGTAATATTAGTTTCTCCTAATATAAGAGCTGTATTTAGAAAACTTATAGAAATGGTATTCCCTCAAATAATGGTAATTTCTTTAAATGAAGTTCCAAATGATGTCCAAATTAATAGTGAAGGAGTTGTAAGGATATAGATGATCATAAAGAAATACATAGTTAAGAATGCTAATGATGCTATGGAGAAAATAAGATATGAACTTGGCAAAGATGCTATTATAATAAGTCAGAGAAAAGTAAGAAAACCTGGTTTTTTTGGATTATTTTCTGGGAAATTAATAGAAGTTACTGCTGCAATTGAAAGCAGTGCAAAAGAAGACAAATCTGTAGAAAGTAATTTTACAGAAAGTAAACCTAAAGAAATTATACAAAATAGAAATGTTTTAAATGAAGAAGATGAATTCAAAAAATCTATTGAAAGTATAAAAAGACTTATGGAAACTGAAATTTCAGCGGTGCAGCCTTTAGAAAGATCATCTTCTCAATTAGATAATATGATACAGAAGCATAATGCTAATGTTGAAAAAGAAAGAAAGAATTTATCAACAGATTCAGTTATAGATGATAGTAATGAAGAGATGTTTATAAAAAATAATGGCCATATGCATATAAATGGTGAAAAATCAGAAGAACAGATTAGTGTGGAAAATATTCAGAAAGAAGTTGAAGAATTAAAAGAGCTAATCAATAAAACAATGAAAAATAATTTAGGTGAAAATCAGGAAACACAGAATTTAGAAGAAAAAGAAATAGCTGAAAAAGAAAAAAAGGATTCTGAAGAACTTATAAAAAAATTGAAAGATATAGATATAGATGAACAATTTTATGATGATATTATAAAACTGTCATCGGAGTATAAAGATGATGATTTAAATGAAAATGAAATATTAAGGGATATATTTGAAAGAGATATACTTGTTACTAATAAAGAACTTAAGGGAAAAGTTGTATTAGTTGGTCCTACAGGAGTGGGAAAGACAACTACAATTGCAAAACTTGCAGGAAGAATTGCTCTTATTGAGAAGAAAAAAGTTGGATTAATCACTATTGATACGTATAGAATTGGAGCGGTTGAACAGCTTAAAACATATGCAGAAATAATGAATATACCTTTTAAAGTTGTTATTACAATAAAAGAGATGGAAGATGCAATTGAATCTATGAAAGAGTGTGATATCATTCTTATAGATACAACTGGAAGAAGTAGTAAAAATACTATGCAAATTTCAGAATTAAGGGCATTTGTACAAAAAGCAGAGCCAGATTATATAGGAATGGTTATAAGTGCAACAACTAAGAACAAAGACATACCAAGTATATTAAAAGGATATTCAGAACTTGGATATGGAAGCGTTATAATAACAAAGCTTGATGAGACAACATCTTATGGATCTATATATAATATAGCAAGAAGTTCAAATAAACCAATAAGTTTTATAACAACTGGTCAAAATGTTCCGGATGATATAAGAGTATCCACAAAAGAAGAACTTACACGATTTATTTTAGGGGAGGAAACTCTATGTTAGATCAAGCACAAGCATTGAGGAACTTAGCTGATAATGATAAAAGTGAGAATAAAAAAAAATCAAAAATAATTACTGTTACATCTGGAAAAGGTGGAGTAGGAAAAAGTAATTTTGTTGTGAATCTTGCAATTGCGTTACAGCAGAATGGAAAAAAAGTTCTAATCTTTGATGCAGATATTGGAATGGGAAATGATGATGTGCTTATGGGTTTATATCCTAAGCATAATATATTTGACATTATATTTACGGATTTAACAATAAGAGATATAATTATAGAAGGAGCTGGAGGAGTAAGTCTTATTCCTGCGGGTTCAGGACTTAATAAAGTACAGGAATTGACAAAAGAAGAGAGAAATACTTTTTTTAGAAAATTGTCTGAACTTGATGAATTTGATTATATACTTATGGATACTGGAGCTGGAGTAAACAAGGATATACTATCATTTATTGCAGCATCAGAAGATCTGATAATAATAACCACTCCGGAACCTACATCACTTACTGATGCATATAGTCTTATAAAAGCAGCCGATCATTTTAAACTTAAGGATAATGCAAAAGTTGTAATAAATAAAGTATTTTCACCTAACGAAGGACTTGAAACTTTTAATAAGTTTGATAGAGCAGTAAAAAAATTTTTACAAATAAAGATTGAGTATTTTGGATACATACTTGATGATAAAAAACTTGCACAAAGTGTACGTGCTCAGAAACCATTTATGATTTTATATCCAAATTGTGATGCATCAAGAAATATAGAAAATATTGCACTTACAATTATGGGAGAAAGTCCAGATAAAGCAAATGGAGTACAAGGAGTATTTAAAAAATTATTTAATTTATTTTCATAGGAGGAACTTTTTAATGGATAATTTTGAACTAGGCATAAATGAGAGACTGGAAGTTGTTTCAAATAATAAAAGTTATAAGTGCCTTATAATAGATTTAGATGATGAATGGATAAAAATAAACGTACCTATTTGTGAAGGAGAATATCTTACCTTTTACACAGGTGATATTATAGAAGCTAATGCGTATTTAGGAGATGGAAAGTGTTATAGCTTTAAATCAAAAGTATTATCAAAAGGAAAAGAAGGAAATATACCATATTATAAATTGTCACCAGCATTTGATGTGAAAAAAATACAGAGAAGAGATTATTTTAGGGTTGGAATTTTAAATGTTGCTAAATATAAAAATATAACTGGTTTAGATAATGAAGATACTGATGATATTCCATACTTAGATGCAGTAATGGTTGATTTGAGTGGCAGTGGTGTAAGACTTAGAATTCAAGAAAAAGTAAAGATGAATGATGTATTGTTTATAAAGATGAATATTAAAGATTCAGATATTGTGGTTAAGGGACGAGTTGTCAGAATAGAACATGATGAAGAAAATCAGATTTTATGTGGAATTAAATTCTTGAATATTTCTCAGGTACAGATAGATAAAATAATTGAAGAATTATTTGAAATTATGAGAAAACAAAGAGCGTTATCATAGTGATAAAAAGTAAGAGTGTATAAGAGGATTAAAAAAATGGGAGGTAATTTTTTATCATGAATACAGTGAGTCAGGTAGATGGAAGAGAACAAATAATACAAGAATATATTCCATTAGTAAAATATATTGCCTCTAGAGTTATGTTTGGAAAAAATAAATACATGGAATATGAAGATTTGGTAAGCTATGGAATGATAGGCCTTATTGATGCAATAAATAAATTTGATAATAGTAAGGGAATGAAATTTTCATCATATGCGTCTATAAGAATAAAAGGTGCTATGATTGATGAACTGAGAAAAAACAGACCTATATCTAAAGGCGCTATGGACAAGCTAAACAAATATAATAAAGCAATAGAGGAGTTGCAGGGAAAATTATTAAGAGAACCTACTAATGCGGAGATTTCTAAACATTTAGGAATTTCTATGAGTGATGTGGCTGAAATAGAGAATTATATAAATTATATATCTATGGTCTCGCTTGAAAATGTTATTTTTTCTGATGATGATGATGTAAATCTCATGGGAATAATAGAAGATAAAAATAGTCCAAGTCCCGATTCATATTTGGAAGATAAGGAAAAAGTCGAGATATTGGCACAGGCTATTGAACTTTTAAAAGAAAAAGATAGAATGATTTTAAATTTATATTATTATGAAGGATTAACATTAAAAGAAATTGGAAAGGTTTTGGATGTATCTGAATCACGAGTGTGTCAATTACATAGCAGGGCTATTCGAAATTTAAGAGGATGTATGAAGCAGCTTCATTATATGGATTAGCCAAGTTTGGAGGTATTTAATGCCAGTTATATTGATAATAATAGGAATTATTTTAATAGTGTTTAGTTATGTTTCTATTAAAAAGGAAAATTCATCTTTTGAAATAAGGGCTATGGATGAATTAAGAAAATCAGATAAATCTTTTGGAAGAGTACTTGAAAAAAGTACAGAAGATTTGAATGATTATAAAATAGAACTTGGAATGTTTAGAAGAAATGTTGCTGAGAGTATTACTGAATTACAGGAACAAATATTTGAAATAAAAAAACATCTAAATATGTTAAAGGATGAAGAGATATTATACGAAGATAATAGAGAAGATGTAATTAAAAATAAAGAAAATATTAATGATGGTGTAATATCAGAAATTAATTTTAACAGCAGGCGACATACTGCTAGTACAGATAGGTATAATAAAATATCAGACAGCAAAAAAACTGAAGGAATAAAAGAACTTTTAAAGCAGGGAATGACTGTAGAAGAAGTATGTAAGCAATTGTCTGTAAGCAAGGGGGAAGTATTATTAGTTCAGGATTTATTCAAAAAATAAAGGCTAAAGTAACTTTCTTTATGGATAAAAGAATTCTATTAGGAATTGGAATTGGATTGATTTTAGGTGTTATCTGTATGCTTGGACATGAAGGTGCAATTGCTTTATCTGATAGT
The DNA here is from genome assembly GCF_934754915.1 of uncultured Clostridium sp. Classification (GTDB taxonomy): domain Bacteria; phylum Bacillota; class Clostridia; order Clostridiales; family Clostridiaceae; genus Clostridium. The sequence goes on along the minus strand of NZ_CAKVKB010000034.1, from coordinate 7,794 downwards.
CAGGTTGAAAGCAGAGCAAGAGAAATGGGCATGATATATAAAAGTGAGCAGAAAACCATATTTAACGGGGAGGAGAGTAAGTAAATTATGATAAGAGGATTTTATAATTCAGTATCAGGATTGATATCTCTACAAAATGAAGAGGAAACCATAACAAATAATATAAGTAATGTCAACAATAATGGATATAAAAAGCGTTTAATGACTAAACAGAGTTTTGATGATGTTATGATTTCAAACAGACAGAAACTTGTCGGGGATAAATATGTTAGAAATAATATAGGTACTATGAATTTAGGTGTAAAGATTTCAGATGTTGAAACAGTATTTACACAAGGTTCATTTAAAGCAACAGATAAGAAGACTGATTTTGCTATTGATGGAAGAGGCTTTTTTATGGCTCGAAATGCAAATGGCCAGGAAGTATATACTAGAGATGGTAACTTTAAGGTAAGCAATCAAGGTTATCTTATAACTAATGATGGATGTGAAGTGTTAGGTGTTAATAATACTACAGGTGCTACAGAACCAATTTATGTAGGAAATATGAATTTTACACTTGAAGATGGAAACAATTTGAATTTAGAGGGAGTAGGAGCTACTCACAGATTAGCTACAGTAGACTTTAATAATGATGATTATAAAACATTAGAGCCATTAGGAGATAATTATATAACAACAGCTAATCCTATATATAATGCAAGGGTAGATGTTGTACAAAATGTTCTTGAATCTTCAAATGTTGATTCAACAGAAGAAATGATTAAACTTATGCAAGTAAAAAGACAATTTGAAACTAATCAAAAATTTGTAAAAATGGAAGACGAAACAGTACAAAAAGCAGTATCGGAAATAGGTAGGGTTTAAAATAGGAGTAGTGATGATTTATGTTTAATGTATTCGCAACAGGAAAGAGTGGGTTAACAGCATATCAGGAAAAGATGGACCATCTTGCAAATGATATGGTTAATAGTACAACAACAGGATATAAAACTTCTGATGTTGAATTTAAGGATTTACTTACTGAGTCGTTAGATAGAAAAGGTAATCCGTTAGGAAATAAAGATGCAGTAAATGGAACTGGTGTAAGAATAGGAATAAACTATGCAGATAATAAGCAGGGAAATTTGCTGAATACAGGATTAAACACTGATTTAGCTATTGATGGTAAAGGATATTTTGCACTTCAAAATACAGATGGAAACATATACTATACTAGAGATGGAAACTTTAAGATAGACAGTAATGGTACATTGGTTACGGCAACAGGAGTAAAAGTTTATGTTGAATATGAACCAGGATTTACAGAAGGTGATCCTCAATTGGAAAGTGACAATATATCTATAGATAATCAAGGCGGAATATCTATGAATATAGACGGACAATCTGTTTTGGTTGGAACTATACCTGTATTTACAGCAATAGGAGATAAAAGTTTTATTCCAAAAGGAAATAATATGTTTATTGCCAGTGATGATGCTCAAGTTACAATGAGTAACGATTTTGATATAAGACAAGGCTATTTGGAAGCTTCTAATGTAGATGCAGCAGAAGTATTTTCGGATGTGATTTTAACTCAGAGAGCATTTCAATTAAGTTCAAAAGCTATAACAACTGCAGATGATATTTGGAGTATGATAAATAATATGAGATAATAATTATATAGAAGGAACTGTCGCATTAAAAAAATTAGTTACTATATACAGTATATTAATCAAGTTGCTTGATGCTATATATGGTATGATTTAATTTTTGTGCGACAGTTTCTTTTTTATTTAAAATTTAAATTTAATAGAGTAATTGGCAATTAGAAATTGATATATTATTGTGATAACTCTAACAAAGATGTATGAATTTGTATATGCTTACTGTTTTGAAATTATGATAGTACATCTTATTTTTTAAATATTATAATCTTGAATAATAATTAAAGAAATGTTACAAAGAGTTCATAATCTATTGAATTGGATTATGTGGAATTTTAACTTTACAATAGAAGGTAATACAAGTACAATAAATATTGTATGAATTATGTAATATGTAAAATTAAATTTAAGGAGGAACCATTGTGGAAAATGTAGTTTATGTAACTGGACATAAGAACCCGGATTCAGATTCTATTTGTGCAGCATATGGATATGCAGCCTTAAAGAATAAGATTAGTGATCTTCCAGCAGTACCAGTAAGATTAGGAAATGTAAATAGAGAAACTCAATTTATTTTAGATTATTTTAATGTTGAGGCACCAAGACTTTTAGAAACAGTTAAATTGAAAGTTGAAGATTTAGATATAGATACAATAGCATCAATAAAACCAAGTCTTTCAGTGAGAAATGCATGGTATTTAATGAGAGATAATCATATTAAATCTTTACCAGTTGTTGATGAAAATGAAAGATTAATAGGTATTGTTTCTATTTCAACTTTAACATCATTATATATGGATATTGAAGGAAATGATATCTTAGCCAAAAGCAAGACTCCAATAGAAAATATAATTGAAACTCTTAATGCTACAGCTTTATACATAAATGAAGATTGTAAGACATTTGATGGTAAAATTACAGTAACAGCTATGTTGCCTCATAGTTTAAGAGAAATAGTTGAAGAAGGCGACATTGCTATTGTTGGGGACAGAGCAGATGTTCAACAGGATTTAATTGATATTAAGACATCATTAATTATAGTAACAGGTTCTCATGTATTAAGCAGTGAATTATTAGAAGAAGCTAAAAAGAAAGGAATTACAGTTATAAGTACACCTTATGATTCATTTACAGCTTCAAGATTATTAATTCAAAGTGTGCCAGTAGAATATGTTATGGCTACTGAAAATTTAATTTCATTCTCTAAGGATGAATTAGTTGAAGATATTAAAGATGTTATGGCTGAGACAAGATATAACAGTTATCCTGTAACTAATGATGAAGGAAAAGTTATCGGAACAGTTTCAAGATATCATTTGATTTCAAATCATAAGAAGAAAGTAATTCAAGTTGATCATAATGAAAGAGGTCAATCTGTTGATGGGTTAGATGAAGCAGAGGTTCTTGAAATAATCGATCACCATAGAGTTGCTGATATTCAAACAAGCAATCCTATATATTTTAGAAATGAACCAATAGGAAGTGCTTCGAGTATCGTAGCTAAATGTTATTTTGAAAAAGGAATAACTCCAGCAAAAGAAGTGGCAGGTTTATTATGTGGAGCAATAATTTCAGACACATTATTGTTCAAGAGTCCTACATGTACAGAACAGGATAAGGAAATCTGTACTAAGCTTTCTGAAATTGCAGGAATAGCAAACCTTGAAGAATTTGGTAAGGAAATGCTTAAAGCAGGTACATCATTAAAGGGAAAAACTGTATCAGAAATATTCTATCAGGATTTCAAACCATTCCATATGGGTGAAAAGACAGTAGGTGTAGCACAAGTTAACACTATGGATATTGATGGATTTATGCCATTAAAAGACGAAATGCTTGGATTCATGACTTCAGAAGCTGAATCTAAGGGATATGATGTAGTTATGTTATTATTAACTGATATATTAACAGAAGGTTCACAAGTTTTAGTAGCTGGTTCAAGACCTGAATATGTTGAAAAGACATTCAATGTTGAATTAAAGGATTCAATGGCATTCTTACCAGGAGTATTATCAAGAAAGAAACAAGTAGTACCACCTTTAACTGCTGTTGTTAATTCTATGAAATAATATATATTTTAAACAAAAAACTATCCTATGAAGTTTTGATTTTTGTTGTATAATATGCATTTAAAATGTATTGAATATATAGCAGAAACAATCCTTGAATGGATAGTTTTTAATTTTCTCCTTATTTTTCATATATCAAACGTGAATAACTTTTATTATGAAAAATATATATAGTATATAGAGTTCTATATAAGGAGGAAAAGATGTGATACAGGAAAAAGAAGTTACCAAAGGTCTTACATCAAAAGAAGCAGAAAAGCGTATTGAGAAATTTGGTCTTAATGAATTGGAACATAAAAGTAAGACATCAGCAATAAAAATATTTATATCACAATTTAATGATTTTATGGTATGGGTGCTTATTGCAGCTACTATTATATCTGGGATAATTGGTGATAAAGCCGATGCTGTAACTATTCTTATAATAGTAATAATAAATGCTATATTAGGTTTTGTTCAAGAATTTAGGACAGAAAAATCACTAGAGGCACTTAAGGAACTTGCTGCTCCAACGTGTAAGGTTTTAAGGGATTCAACCATAAAAATAATAAATTCTATTTATCTTACAATTGGAGATATTGTAATTCTTGAAGCTGGAGACAGGATTCCAGCAGATGGATTTTTTATTGAAAGTTCTGGGATAGTAGTTGATGAATCACTTTTGACAGGAGAATCAGTAGGGGTAAATAAGGATGCTTTGAATAAAAATACTAATAGTGGATTTATGGGAACTACAATTGTAAAAGGTAAAGGGATTTTTAAGGTGAATTCCATTGGAATGAAAACTGAAATGGGTAAAATCGCTGATCTTATCCAAAATATTGATGAAGAAAAATCACCTTTAAATATTAAACTTGAATCTCTTGGAAAAGTACTTGTAATACTATGTCTTATAATATGTGCAGCAGTTACTGTAATGGGAATAATAAGGGGAAATGATATTACTGAAATGTTCCTTCTTGGCGTAAGTCTTGCAGTAGCAGCTATTCCTGAAGGACTTGCTGCAATTGTTACAGTAGCCCTTGCGTTAGGTGTATCTAGAATGCTTAAGAGAAATGCACTTATAAGAAAACTTCCAGCAGTTGAAACACTTGGATGTACATCTGTAATATGTTCTGATAAGACAGGAACACTTACTCAAAATAAAATGACAGTTAAGGAAGTTTATATAAATGGCAGAATATATGAACTTGATAAAGAAAAATTAGATGAATGTATTAAATTAAAAAAGTCACTGGTTTATTGTAATGACTGTAATTATGATTTTAATAAGAGTAAGATGAATGAAGTGCTTCATGGAGATCCTACAGAAACAGCACTTATAAATATGTTTTTTGATGATTCTAAGAAACTTAAGGAGTTTGTTGATAAATCTGAAAGGTTATTTGATATACCATTTGATTCTACAAGGAAAATGATGTCTGTAATAGTAAAGGAAGATGGAAATAATACATGTTATGTAAAAGGTGCTCCAGAAAGAGTGATGGATAAATGTGATTATATTTTAGAGAATAATAAAGTTAAACCTTTTACGTATCAAAAGAAGAAGCAGGTTGAAGAATTTATTACAGCTATGTCCTCAAGAGCATTGAGATGTATTGCAGCTGCATATAAGGAAGAAAATCTGAACAAAAATAATAGTATTGAGGAACATTTGATATTTATTGGGGTTGCTGGAAGTATAGATCCGCCTAGAGATGAAGCACGCGATTCAGTATTAAAATGTAAACTTGCAGGCATAAAACCAGTAATGATTACTGGAGACCATCAAAATACAGCTCTTGCAATAGCAAAGTCATTAAGCATATGCAATAGTGAGGATCAAGTAATGACAGGAAGTGAAATAGAACAAATAAGTGACGAGCAGTTAGAAAAGAAAGTCAACAAAATAAGAGTGTTTGCAAGGGTTTCACCAAGTCATAAGTTAAGAATTGTACGAGCATTTAAAAAAAATGGAAATATTGTTGCAATGACTGGAGATGGTGTGAATGATGCACCAGCAATAAAAGAAGCCGATATTGGTGTTGCTATGGGGATATCTGGAACAGATGTAACAAAAGAAGCCTCATCTATGATTCTTATGGATGATAATTTTTCAACCATAGTTGCAGCTGTTGAAGAAGGAAGAATAATATATGATAATATAAGAAAATTCATAAGATATTTATTGTCATGTAATTTAGGGGAAGTTCTTACAATGTTTCTTGCTACTGTATTTTATCTGCCCAATCCATTGAGTCCTATTCAGATATTACTTGTAAATTTGGCAACAGATGGTCTTCCAGCAATTGCGCTTGGCGTTGATCCAGCTGATAATGATATTATGAGACAGCAGCCAAGAGAAAAGAATGAAAGTATTTTTGCAAGAGGTCTTGTAGAAAAGATACTTGTGAGAGGTTCATTGATAGGTTTATGTACACTTTTGTCATTTATGGTTGGAAGATATTATAGAATGAATCTGGATACATGTAGAACACTGGCATTATGTACACTTGTAATGTCACAGCTTATTCATGTATTTGAATGTAGATCTGAGAGACACTCAATATTTGAAATCAAATTATTTACTAATCCATATCTTGTAGGGGCTGTTGCAATTTCAGTGATTTTGATATGTATGGTTTTATATATACCATTTTTACAGGGAGTATTCCATACAGTTCCATTGTCGTTAAATCAATGGCTTATAGTGACATTTTTCTCTGGAATAATTGCATTTATAAACAGTGTGTATTTATTTATAAAATCTAAATAGCGTAAGGTTGTTAATAGATTATTTAATTGATAGTGGACTATTAACAATAAATGGTGAAATTTTTATAGAATTTCTTTGATAAATTATTGTTCCCATAATGGATTGTTATAAACAGTATGATATTAGACAATTCATTATGGGAAAATTAAAAAATAGAATCAATTTACATTTTAAATTGAAATTATCTTCTCATCATATTATTTGCCTGTTGGCGTGTTTTTCTTAACTGGCTATGATCTACAGGTATTAAGTCTTTTTTAGTTGTAAGGTTAAGAAGATTCATTATTTGAACTTCTTGAGAGTTTTCCTTCTTGTTATCCTTTTCACCATTAACTCCCATGACGATTACTTTGTGACCTTGTTTAACATTTATGAATTCAGGTTTTTTAAACCATCTATTCTTTTTATACCAGCACTTTACAACTTTACGTCCTATTTCTGGCTTTATTATCAATTCAACCATAATTCTTTTTAGTATAAAATAATCTTTTTCAACTATTTTTACAGATAAAATAGTTCCAGATACACTTGTTATTCTGTCACCATATTTCTGCATATAAGCATCTTGAAAATAACTGCCGAATTTACCAGTTAATTTATCTCTAAGACCCATATTAATTACTCCTTTGCAATAATAAAATCAATAATAATGTTATTATATCACAGGTTTTTTAATATTGGAAATTTAGAATGGGTTTTAATTAAAATAAAAATTACAAAATATTTACTAGTAATATTTAACGTATTATAATTATAAAAGAATTGTAACATAAAAAAATGGTAGAAGGGTGAGTAGTATTGATGAAAAAAGAAGAGTTTAATCAACAGCAAGAGACAGATGAACAAAAGAAATCGATGCAAAAAAATGAAATGGATTCAATTAAAGAGTCTGTTAAGATGGTAAGTGATGCTGTAATTTTACTAAATACTAAAATACAAAGTATCAATAATACAAATTCAAAAGATATTAGAGAAATTATTAATGTTGTTAATGAATTTACAGAATACCAAGACAATAAAATTAAAAATTATGATTCAAATTTCAAATCAATGAAAGGAAAAATAAATTCTTTTAATAATGTGGCTAGAGATATGCTCGCAAAATTAGAGGAAACTTGTGATAAGTTAGAAAAAGGGAAGTTTAAAGAAATTTCACAAGAAACAGAAAAATATGCTAAATTACTTAAAGATAAATTTAATAAAGTAGATTTGGATTTGAATAAGTTTGAAGAAATTAATTCAATAATAAAAAAGATACAAGAAGATTCAGAAAAATTAGATGAATTTAATTTAAATGAAAAAATTAAAGAATTAATTTATGGTA
>NZ_CAKVKB010000033.1 GCF_934754915.1 uncultured Clostridium sp. | reverse complement strand
TTAAAATAATGAATGTATAGTTTTATGAAATGCAATAAAGCATATGAAAAATTATTACATAATTAATTTACTCATCACGACTCATTGATTATGGTGACCCCTATCATTGTAATCTAAAAATAATTAATTTTCGTAATGAAGTTTATGCAGGTGTATTTTATATAAGCTTAGTAGTTGTGGCTGTGAAAAATACAAGGGCATTTCATAAAACATTTTACATATAAATAATGAATTTTAAAGGCTTGTGTAGATAATTACTTATATATAAAAACATATTAGGGGAAATGCAGTTTAATTAACAATTTAAAGAAGAGTTAATTAATTGCAGTAATTATTGATGATTTAGTATTTAATATCAAATAAAAAAATTAAATTTAGCTGATACCCAATTAATAATATAAATTGTAAAAAATATGTATCTAGTATACAAGGAGGAATGGACATGTTAGAAAAAGAACAATGGGCTGGCTTCGAAGGAAGACTTTGGAAAGAAGAAATCAATGTTAGAGACTTCATTCAAAAGAATTATAAGCCATATGATGGTGATGAAAGTTTCTTAGCTGATCCAACAGATGCTACAAATAAACTTTGGGGCAGATTACAAGAATTACAAAAAGAAGAAAGAGCTAAAGGTGGAGTACTTGACATGGAAACTGAAGTAGTTTCTGGTCTTACAGCTTATGGCCCTGGATATATCGATGAATCTTTAAAAGATCTTGAAAAAATCGTTGGTCTTCAAACAGACAAGCCTCTTAAGAGAGCTTTTATGCCATATGGTGGTATTAAAATGGCTGAACAATCTTGCGAAAACTATGGATATAAACCAAATCCAGAATTACACAAGATTTTTACTGAATATCATAAAACACATAACCAAGCAGTATTCGATGCTTATACACCAGAAATGAAGAAGGCTCGTCACAGCCATATTATTACAGGACTTCCTGATACTTATGGACGTGGACGTATCGTAGGCGACTACAGAAGAGTTGCTCTTTATGGTATTGATTATCTTATAGAAGCAAAAGAAAATGACAAAGCTAACTGCGGCGACGGAACTATGACAGATGATGTTATCCGTTTAAGAGAAGAATTAGCAGAACAAATAAAAGCTCTTAAAGCTATGAAACAAATGGCTGAAAGCTATGGCTACGATATTTCTCAACCAGCAAAAAATGCTAAAGAAGCAGTTCAATGGTTATACTTTGGATATCTTGCAGCAATCAAGACACAAAATGGTGCAGCTATGTCAATAGGACGTGTATCTACTTTCCTTGATATATATATGCAAAGAGATCTTGATAATGGAGTTATCACAGAAACAGAAGCTCAAGAATTAATCGACCATTTAACAATGAAATGCAGAATGGTTAAATATGCAAGAATAACTTCTTACAATGAATTATTCTCAGGAGATCCATCATGGGTTACTATCGGATTAGGTGGTATAGGTGTTGATGGACGTCACATGGTAACTAAGAACGATTATCGTTTCTTACACACATTAGAAAACATGGGACCTGCTCCAGAACCAAACTTAACTGTATTCTATTCATCAGCACTTCCAGAAAACTTCAAGAAGTATGCTGCTAAGATTTCAGTAGAAACAAGTTCAATTCAATATGAAAATGATGATGTAATGAAACCAGTATGGGGTGACGATTACTCAATCTGCTGCTGTGTATCTGCAACTCAAACAGGTAAGGAAATGCAATTCTTCGGAGCTAGAGCTAACCTTGCTAAATGTTTACTTTACGCAATCAATGGTGGTGTAGATGAAAAATCTGGTACTCAAGTTGGTCCAGAATACAAAGGAATCACTTCAGAATATCTTAACTATGATGAAGTAATTCAAAAATATGACCAAATGAGTGACTGGTTAGCTGGATTATACGTAAATGTATTGAACTTAATTCAATTTATGCATGATAAATATTATTATGAATCAGCAGAAATGGCTCTTATAGATACAGATGTTAGAAGAACATTTGCAACTGGTATAGCAGGTTTCTCACACGTTGTAGATTCACTTTCAGCAATCAAATATGCTAAAGTTAAGACAATTAGAGACGAAAAAGGTTTAGTAGTAGATTACGAAATTGAAGGAGATTTCCCAAGATATGGTAACGACGATGATAGAGCTGATGACATTGCTGTATATGTTCTTAACTCATTCCTTGAAAAAATCAAGAAGAGACACACATACAGAAATTCAGAACCTACTACATCAATCCTTACTATTACTTCAAATGTAGTATATGGTAAGTACACTGGTAATATGCCAGATGGACGTGAAGCTTGGACTCCACTTTCACCAGGAGCTAACCCATCATACGGTGCAGAAAAGAGCGGTTTACTTGCTTCATTAAACTCTGTAGCTAAACTTCCTTATGAATGGGCTTTAGATGGTATTTCAAATACACAAACAATTACTCCATCAGCATTAGGTAACAATGAAGCTGAAAGAGTTGACAAACTTGTACAAGTATTAGATGGTTACTTTGATCAAGGACCACATCATCTTAACGTTAATGTATTTGGTCTTGAAAAATTAAAAGACGCTATGGAACATCCAGAAAAAGAAGAATATGCTAACTTTACTATCCGTGTATCTGGTTACGCTGTTAAATTCATCGATTTAACAAGAGAACAACAACTTGATGTTATCTCAAGAACATTCCATGAAAGAATGTAATCCAGATAAAAAGTTAGGAAGAATTCATTCAATAGAGAGTTTTGGATCTGTTGATGGACCTGGAATACGTTATGTGGTTTTTGTCAAAGGCTGCAAAATGAGATGCCAGTTCTGTCACAATCCAGATACCTGGGAAATGAAGGACGGAGAATTAAAAACTGCGGATGAACTTATAACTCAGGCTCTTAGATATAAATCTTATTGGAAAAAGGGAGGCGGAATCACTGTAAGCGGTGGTGAGCCTCTTCTTCAAATAGATTTTTTAATAGAATTCTTTACAAAGGCTAAAGCGAAGGGTATTCATACTACTCTTGATACATCAGGAAATCCATTTACAAGAAAAGAGCCTTTCTTTAGTAAATTTAATGAACTAATGAAAGTAACAGATCTTGTAATGCTTGATATTAAGCAGATAGATGATGCCAAGCATAAGATACTTACCGGATGCAGCAACTCGAATATTCTTGATATGGCAAGATATTTATCAGAAATAGGTAAAACTATGTGGATTCGTCATGTACTTGTTCCAGGTGGAAGTGACAATGATGAACAGCTGATAGAACTTGACAAGTTTATAAAGAGTTTGAAAAATGTTGATCGTGTTGAAGTACTTCCATATCATACACTTGGAACTTTTAAATGGGAAGAAATGGGCATAGATTATCCTTTAAAGGGAGTTGAACCTCCTACTAAGGATAGGATAGAAAATGCTAATAAGCTTCTCCATACAAGTGAATATACAGGGTATTTGTCACGATAGTTATATAAATTAAATCTTTAGGATGTTAGTATATGTTTGTAATAGATAGGTGGTAATTAACTGAGATTTAACTGCTTATATGAATGTATTAACATCGGCCATTAGGAAATTCCATATTAGATCAAAAGGGGCTGTTGCACTGAATAATTAGTGAACAGTTCCTTTTTGGCATAATCAAGCCCCCAAACTCTATGAGTTTGGGGGCTTGTGGTAAAATATAAGTATGAACCAAATAAATATTTTACGAAATAATTATACACAATTCATAAGATGGTATCAATTAGCATTACCAATAAATGTTGATTACATGATTCCTAATAATGATTCAATGAGTTTGCTAAGTCAATTTATTGAGGAGATGGATTTATCTTTATAAAAAACGGAGCTTGCCGCCAGCAGTTTTTAACTGCTAATGCGACAGCCCCATTTTTATTATAGAATTTTTCTAAATTAAAATATATTAACATCAATAAGTTAAAAGGTATGAAAATACTGAAATGTTATCCATGGAGTAAGTTTGGCGTAATCATTTTTGGGTTTTTAGAGTTGGATTTTATGTTTAAAATGAGTTGTTGAAATAAGAAAGAATAATAATTATAATATATGGTAACAATTGAATTAATTGAGGTTAAATTATTATATTAAAAAATTAAAATTAAATTTAAAATTTACAAAAACATAAAGCTTGAAATGAAAAAATATAATTGATATATAAATTTAAAATTTAAATCCTCATTACATACACTATATTTCCCAAATAATGAGATTAGATAAACTTAGAGAAGTTTTGAAAAGATTTTAATATTCATGTTAATTAGAATATATATGAATAAATTTTAATATAAAATATAAATACTGCAATGTTATAAAAAGAAGAGGCGATTGAATTAAAAAACTTAAGATTTGAAAGTATATTTTAGATCAGAGTTAAGAGGTGTAAATAAATGAAAAAAGAAGGTACATTTATATCAAAAGATGAAAGAACAAGAATTCATTATATTATGAGTTATCCTAAAAATGAAGAAAATATTAAAGGAATTATTCAGATTGCTCATGGATTAAAAGAAAATATCAGTATTTATGATGAAGTTACAGAATTTTTTTGTGAAAGAGGTTTTTTGGTAATAATTAATGATCATTTAGGACATGGGCACTCTATAGAAAGCAGTAATGAATTAGGGCATTTTAAAAATAAAGACAGCATAAGCATATTAGTTGAAGATATGCATACTGTGATGAAAAAAGGAAAAGCTGAACATGATAATATTCCATATTTTTTAATAGGTCATAGTTTTGGATCTTTTTTATCACGTATATTTGCTGGTTTATATGGAAAAGAATTAAATGGTCTTATTCTTTGTGGAACAGGGAATCCATCAACTAAAAATTTAAAAAAGGCATTAAAAGTTTTAAAGCTTATGAGTATTACAAAAAAGCCAGATTATAGAAGTAAAAAAATTGAAAAAACACAATTAATATCATATTGCTCAAAAATCGAAAATCCTAAAAATTTTTATGAATGGATATCTAGAGATGAGAAAATTGTTGAACCTTATTTGAAAAATCCATTGAATAATTTTACTTATACATTAAATGGATATTCAAATATATTATATGCAGCATTACATATGCAGGAAGAAGAAATTTTGAAAAATACTCCTAATAATATGCCTATATTTATTTTGTCTGGAGCAGATGATCCAGTAGGATATTACGGAGAAAAAGTTAAAGAAGTATATGATTTATACAAAAATAATAATGTTGAAGATGTGACAATAAAACTGTATGAGGGAGCAAGACATTGTATATTGACTGAACTTAATAAAGATGAAGTTAGATTAGATCTTATAAATTGGATAATGAAAAGAATATAAAAAATACCTTTATATAATTGCAATCAAACATGTATCAGTGACAGTTTCAAAGGAAATCTTTGAAAGATTTATTTCATTATTATTTTAGGTATTGGAATATAATTATCTTTTTATATTTCAGATTTTGTATTTTAGATATATATTTTTAATATAGATTCTAAAGATAATTTAATTTCGCAATATATTTTATAACAAATAAATATGCTCTATATGTTAAGGTAAAGATATAGAGCATAAGCATAAGGTACAATATGTAGTTTTGTTATTAGAATATTAAGTACAGCATTGTCATAAATGAAACAAAAGAGAGGAAAATATATGAAGAGAATAGAATGGATATTATGCTTAATACTTTGTTTTTTATTAATATTGACAGGATGTGGGAAAAAGGATGAAAATGAACTTGATAAAAATAATCCTGTAAAAATTACAGTGTGGAATTATTATAATGGAGCTCAACTTGAAGTGTTTAATGACTTAGTAGACAAATTTAATAAAACTGTAGGAGAAGAAAAAGGAATTATAGTAGAAACTTATAGTCATGGAAGTATAAATGATTTGAAAAACAATGTAATAGATTCAATTAACGGAAAAGCAGGAGCAGAAAAAGTACCCAATATTTTTGCTGCGTATGCAGACACTGCATATGAAGTAGACAAGCTAGGAAAAGTAGCTGATATTGAAGAATATTTTACTAAAGATGAATTATCAGAATATATGGATAGTTATATTGAAGAAGGATATTTTACAAAAGATGGAGGATTAAAAATTTTTCCCATTGCTAAATCGACAGAAATTTTAATGCTTAATTATACAGATTGGAAAAAGTTTAGTGAAGCAACAGGGACTGATGAAAATGATCTTTCTACTTTTGAAGGAATTGCTCGTACTGCTGAAAAGTATTATAATTGGACAGATTCCTTAACAGATGAACCAAATGATGGAAAAGCTTTTTTTGGAAGAGATGCTATGGCAAATTATTTTATTATAGGATTTCGTCAACATGGAAAAGAGATATTTGAAGTTAATGAAGATGGAAGTGTAACTTTAAATTTTGATGAGGAAATTGTACGTAAGCTATGGGATAATTATTATGTACCTTATATAAAAGGATATTTTGCATCGTCAGGCAGATTTCGAAGTGATGATATTAAAACTGGAAACATTATATCATTTATAGGATCTTCCTCAGGAGCTACTTTTTTTCCTAAAGAGGTCAATTTGAATGATACAGAGAGCTATATGATTGAAAATGAAGTGAGGGAGTGCCCAATATTTGAGGGACAACAGAAGGCAGCTGTACAACAAGGAGCAGGAATGGTTGTTATAAAAGCAAGCAAGAGAGAGGAAGCAGCTAGTTTAGAATTCTTAAAATGGTTCACTCAAGATGAACAGAATATTGAATTTGCTGTCTCAAGCGGATATATGCCTGTAAAAAAATCAGCTAATGATATAAAAAAAGTCAATAAGTATATAAACACAGATGATGATATGGTGCAAAAAATAGTTGAAAAAGGAATAAGTACAGTTAAATCTTCTTCTATGTATACTACAAAAGCTTTTGAAAATGCCACAGAAGCTAGAAATATTTTAGAATATAGTTTATCTGATAAATCAAAAGCAGATCGTGATACTGTAATTAAAAATATAAATGATGGAATGACTTTAGAGGAAGCTGAAGCTGAATTTTTAAATGATGAAAATTTTAAAATGTGGTATGAAAAAACAAAGAGTGAGTTAGAAAATGTTGTAGAACAAAACTGAAAAGAGGGAAAATGAGATGGGGAGACAATTAAGAGAAAAAAAAAGCAGATCAATTTTACATTATATTCTTGTACCTGTTTGTTTTTTATCTTTAATTGAAGCATTTATATTTTGGGGAGTTATAACAGTTGGTGGTGTCAATAATAAATTGGATCGGAATGCAAGAGATATTGTTCAAGAGCGTGTAATCAACAGAAATTCTGTTTTACAAAATGAAATGCTATCTGATTGGTCTAAACTGGATGATTTATCACAAGAAATAAATCAAACTGCAAAGCAGCTTGATTCTGATGGTATTATTGATATTGAAAAATTAGACCAAGGATCAGAGTATTCAGATCCACTTGTAAGTAAAATTGCAGATTCTATGATTCATAATCTTAGAAATTTACATACAAACAGCATATTTTTAGTGTTCAATAATCATGATTTGGATGGAGAAATAAAAAATAAACCAGGTATATTTGTTAAGGATTTGGACCCTTTTACTAATTCATCAGATAAAAATAGTGATTTACTTATAGAACGAGGCTCAAATACACTGATTAAGCAGCTTGACATCTCAACAGATATAATGTGGAAACCAACTTTTTCATTTAGTGAAGATGGGCGTTATGGTAAATTCATCTACTGTCCATATGAAGAGGCTAAAAAGGGCAGGGGATTTTCTGCTAAAGATCTGGGATATTGGAGTTATGCAGATAAAGTTGAAAAGGAGTCAGAAGAAACACTTGTTTATTCTATTCCACTTATCTTAGATAATGGATATGTTTATGGAGTTTTAGGAGTAGGAATAACTACTGAATATCTTAGTAAAATTCTTCCTGATAAAGAACTGCATGATTCTAAAACCGGCAGATATTGTTTAGCTGTTAAAGAAGAGAATAGTGATACATATAGAATTGTGTATGGTGGCAGCAAAATAATTGACAGTAACGAAATTAAACTAAGACAAGAAAAAAGCGGGTATTATCTTGAAGGAAAAAAAGAAGATATTTATGTAGAAGTAGAGGAATTGAATATTTATAATTCAAATACTCCATATGAAAAAGACCAATGGGTTCTTATGGCAATTATTCCCAATTATGAATTATTAGCTTTTTCAGCTAAGATTAAATTCATTTTTTTTGCTGCAGTAATTTTAGCGGTTATTGTAGGAAGTGTTGGTGGAGTAGGTATAACACTAAGACTGTCATATCCTATTATTTCATTAGCTAAACATCTTTTTAAAGCAGATAATATAAAAGATGTAGAAATGAATAAAACCAATATTAGTGAAATTGATTATTTGGTTGAGTCTATCAAAACATTGAATAATAAGATGTTAGAAACAACAAATTGCTTTAATACGGTTTTAACTCTTTCAAGTATGCAGTTAGCTGCCTTTGAAATAAATTTAAGTAATGAGGAATTTTTTATTACAAGGAATTTTTTTAAGATATTTAAAAAAGAAAATGTAAATGTAGAAAATATGCCATTAAATATATTTAAAGAAAATATGGAAGATTTGAAGAAATACATTATAAAAGAAGAAAATGAAAAATATATGTTTCATATTACAGAACAGGAAGATGTATTTATAGAAATGCGAATTTCAATGATAGATAATAATCATATAATAGGATTGGTAGAAGATATTACAGAACGAATGATTGAAAAACACATTATTGAGTATGAACGAGATCATGATACATTAACTGGGCTGTTGAATAGAGGAGCATTTCATAGAAAAATGAATGATTTGTTTTTAAATAATCCTGACTGCATAAAGAAAGCTGCTTTTATAATGCTGGATATAGATAATTTAAAATATATTAATGATAATTTAGGTCATGACTGTGGTGATACATATATTAGAAAAGCATCAGAAACATTTATTTCAAATACCCCAAGGGAAACAGTGATTTCAAGAATGTCTGGAGATGAATTTAATTTATTTTTTTATGGATATGATAGTGAAAAGGAAATTGAGAAAGTTATTGAAAATTTAAAATCTGAAATTGACTCTGCTTATGTTACCTTTGGGAAAAATGAAAAATTTCACCTTAAAGTTTCTGGAGGAATTGCGTGGTATCCAAAGGATGCAGATACAATTGACAAACTTCAGCTTTATGCAGATTATGCAATGTATAAAGTAAAGAAATCAGTAAAAGGAAAATTCAATAAATTTAATATTGATGATTATAAAAATGATTACTATATTAATCGCAACAAAGAAGAACTTGAAATAATGATAAGAGATGAGAAAGTTCAGTATTATTATCAGCCAATTGTCAATGCAAGAACTGGAGATATAGTAGCATATGAAGCGCTTATGAGATCTACAATGTCAACTTTTAAAAATCCAGAAGAAATTTTAAAGCTGGCAAAAGAAGAAAATAAACTCCAGGAAATTGAACGTATAACATTTTTTAAAGCAATGGAAGGATTTGTTGAGAATATTGAATCAGGGAATATTAAAAGTGATGTTCATGTATTTATAAATTCTATTCCAAATCAGATTATGACAGAAAAACAAATTCAGGAATTTGAAAGCAGATATAAGTCATACCTTTCTAACATAGTTGTAGAAATAACTGAAGCTGAACGTCCAAGCAAGGAATATCAGGAATACAAACAGAACTGTATTAGAGAACATTGGGGTGGTGAATTAGCTTTGGATGATTATGGAAGTGGATATAATGGAGAAAAAATGCTTTTAGAGATTAATCCTAAATATATCAAAATAGATATGGAAATTGTAACCAATATTCATGCAGATATAGATAAGCGTAAGATTGTAGAAAATATTGTATCATATGCACATGAAAGGAATATGCTTATCATTGCAGAAGGAATTGAAACAGTTGATGAATTAAAACAGCTTATTGAATTAGATGTGGATCTTTGTCAAGGATATCTTTTTGCAAAGCCACAAAAGGTGCCTGAACCAATTTCAGAAAATTTAGTTCAGCTTGTTTTATCATTAAATACAAAAAAATCTGATGAGACTTGGATATAAACATTATAATACCCCTAATAGAATTGTTTAAATAATTCTGTTAGGGGTATTTTTAAACCAAATTCGTTATTTATGGTTTAATTTGCAGTGTATATTGTTAATGTTATTAGCTGAAAAATATAGTAAGAAAATTAGCAGATTAAAATATGTAAACATTATTATATATAAAAATTTCACTTAAAAAAGATAAAAATGTAAGTGTAGTAAATAAATTATTAATATTTCAACAAAATAACCCAAATTTATTTCATTACATTAGCGATAAAAATTTGCAATTGGAATAAAAATATGGTATTCTACGAATAGAACATGATAATTAATATCAAGTGAATATTAGAATTGCTATCACAATGAATATGTTTGGAGGGATTGTTATGCCATTAATGTTAGCTGGAACAGGAAATGAAGTATGCATAAAGAAAATTGGCGGAAATGATGAAACAAAGAGATTTTTAAACAGTCTTGGATTTGTTGTAGGTGAAACTGTTACTGTGATTTCTGAACTTGGAGGAAATGTGATAATAAATGTTAAAGGTTCAAGGGTAGCTTTGGATAAAAGTATGGCAAGCCGTATTATGGTTTAATTTAATAAGTACACACATAAAATTTATATAAAGATGAATATTTTGTGATTAAATCTTCATACAGATGACTTTTATGCATATTATATATAAGTTTTAATTTTATTTATATGTGTATAAAGGTTGTCTGATGAAGTGCGTTAATTATGAAAATTTCAGATAATAATTGTAGGAGGCATTATATGAGTACATTAAAAGAAGTGAAATGTGGACAAACAGTTACTGTAAAAAAACTTACAGGAGTTGGTCCAATAAAAAGACGTATTATGGACATGGGAATAACAAAAGGCTGTGAAATATTTGTACGTAAAGTAGCACCTCTTGGCGATCCTATTGAAGTACAAGTGAGAGGATATGAACTTTCTCTTAGAAAAGAAGATGCTGAAATGATTGAAGTAGAATAAAAATTATCAAATTATTGATAATGAAATTCATTAAGATTAACAAAATTAATTATTTATTAGAAATTATATTTTAGTTATTTAAAGTAATAGGTGGTTAAGGAGGAAAATAAAAAATGGCAATTAAAATTGCGTTGGCAGGTAATCCAAACTGTGGTAAGACAACTTTATTTAATGCTTTAACAGGTTCTAACCAGTATGTAGGTAACTGGCCAGGTGTAACTGTTGAAAAGAAGGAAGGTAAATTAAAAAGACATAAAGATGTAACTATTGTCGATCTTCCAGGAATTTATTCTTTATCTCCATACACTTTAGAAGAAGTTGTAGCGAGAAACTATTTAATACATGAAAGACCAGATGCTATCATAAACATTGTTGATGGAACTAATCTTGAAAGAAATTTATTTTTATCAACACAGATTATGGAACTTGGAATTCCTGTAATCATGGCAATAAACATGATGGATGTGCTTGAAAAGACAGGAGACAAGGTATATATTGATAAGCTTGGAAAGAAATTAGGATGTGAAGTTGTTGAGATTTCTGCATTAAAAGGAACTGGAATTGAAAAAGCAGCAGATAAAGCAGTGGCTCTTGCTTCAAGTAAAGGAAAAAATGTATTAGTTCATAAATTTGCAGATGAAGTGGAATCAGCAATTAAGAAAGTAGAAGATAAAATTGGCTTAGCCGCTCTACAAGAACAAAAGCGTTTCTTTGCAATAAAGCTTCTTGAAAGAGACAGCAAAATAAGTGAACTTATTGAAAATGCACCAGATGTATCGGCTGAAATAAAAGAATTAGAAGATGCATTTGATGATGATACAGAAAGTATAATCTCAAATGAGAGATATGAATATATATCATCTATTATTTCAGACTGTTATCATAAGAAAAATAAAGGATTAAGCACATCAGATAAAATTGACCGTGTTGTAACTAATAGATTTTTAGCACTTCCAATTTTTGCGGTTGTTATGTTCTTAGTATATTATGTATCTGTTACTACAGTTGGTGGATGGGTTACTGATTGGACTAATGATAATTTGTTTGGTGATGGTTTCCACATTACTGGAGGCAGTGCTTATGAAGAAGTTGATGAAGAGTATAATGACGCTGCACAAGTTGTAAATGGATTTATTTCATATGCTTCAGAAAATGGTATTGATACAGAAGAAGTTGAAGGTGCATTAGATTCTGAATCAGAAGAATTTGATCCAGCAACTGCTAAAGTTGCTTTAGCAGAATTCGCATCTCAATTTAAAGATTCTGATGAAGCAGAATATGCAGTTGAAGATGAAGAAACATTAGCTACTGAGATGGAAACTTCTACAGGAGCTGATTTAGCAGAAGCAGTTGATGTTTTAGATAAGTATGATTGTACAGAACCAGATCCAGCAGATTATGGAACATGGGTTCCAGGTATTCCAGTATTGGTTGAAAATTTATTGGATGCTGTTGGATGTGCTGATTGGTTAAAAGGATTGATTCTTGATGGTATTGTAGCTGGTGTTGGTGCAGTACTTGGATTTGTACCTCAAATGCTCGTTTTATTCATATTCCTTGCGTTCTTAGAATCTTGTGGTTATATGGCTCGTGTTGCTTTCATAATGGACCGTATATTCCGTAGATTTGGTTTATCAGGTAAGTCATTTATTCCAATATTAATTGGTACAGGATGTGGAGTTCCAGGTGTTATGGCATCTCGTACAATAGAAAATGACAGTGATCGTAAGATGACTATAATGACAACAACATTTATTCCTTGTGGTGCAAAAGTCCCATTTATTGCAATGGTTGCAGGTGCTATATTTGGAGGTGCTTCATGGGTTGCTCCATCAGCATATTTCTTAGGTATGGCAGCGATTATATGTTCAGGTATTATATTAAAGAAAACAAAATTATTCATCGGAGATACTTCACCTTTTGTTATGGAACTTCCTTCTTACCATATGCCAACAATAGGAACTGTACTTAGAAGCATGTGGGAACGTGGATGGAGCTTTATTAAGAAAGCTGGAACTATTATCTTATTATCAACTATATTTGTTTGGTTTACTACTTACTTTGGATTTGTAGATGGTGAATTTACTATGTTAACAGAAGAACAAATCGATTATAGTATATTGGCTTCTATTGGTAAGGCAATTGCATGGATATTCATTCCACAAGGATTTGGTAACTGGCAGGCTACAGTAGCATCAATCACTGGATTAGTAGCTAAAGAAAACATAGTTGGTACATTAGGAATTCTTTATAGCAATGGTGATGGAACTGTTTATCAAACAATGGCAGCTTCATTTACAACAGTAAGTGGTTATGCGTTCCTCGCATTCAACTTATTATGTGCTCCTTGCTTTGCCGCTATGGGTGCAATCAAACGTGAAATGAACAATGGAAAATGGTTTGCAGTAGCTGTTGGATATCAATGTGGTTTTGCATATTTAGTATCTCTTGTATTTAATCAGATTGGTAATTTAATTGTTAATGGTGTATTTGGAATAGGAACAGTAGTAGCTGTATTATTAATTATCTTATTCATCTACTTATTATTCCGTCCAAGCAAACAAGTTGAATTAGAGCCAAAATTAGCTTAATATTGAACTGGAAAAGAGGTTAATTGATATGGGAACATTTATTACTGGAGTTGTTTTAATTGGAATTATTGCTTTGATAATAAGAAGCATGATACGAGACAAAAAAAATGGGAAGTCTTTGCAATGTGGAGTTGGATGTAAGCATTGTGCAGGACATTGTCATGATACAACTTTACAAATAAAAAAGGATGATAAAAAGTAAATCTAAACATGCTGAGTATATTTAATTTAGAATAAAAATCTCATATCAGCAAAATAAATTTGATTAAGGAATATCCAAAGAGGATTTGAAAATATAATCTTTCTTTGGATATTTTTATTATGGATTTTTAGTCTGCTGAGCGAATGTGAAAAATAAAACTACTTGCTATGCAGGGATAGGATATAAAAAGATCGTAAAAGAAATAATAAATATTTTAATATAAAGCTGAAAGAATAATATAAATTCTTATATATTAATTAGCAACGAATGGGAATAAAATTATAAACTGTGATAAATTTATAATGGAATTACATACAAATTTATTGATTGACAATTTTATCTAAGGATGCTTATAATAAAATTGTAACAAAGGAGTTATAACTTAATTATTTTAAGTTGTAGTTTCTTTTTTTATATTATTATTAAATATTAGTGCTGAGTGATTTAATACTTTAAAGAAAAAGGAGATACCTAAGATGCTTAAAGAAAATGAATGGAACACTATAAACAGTATGTTGTTAAAGGTTTATGCAATTAAGGATTTTAAAAAATTTACAAGTATTCTTTTAAAAATGTTTAGAATGCTCATACCATATAGTAAAGGATACTTTTTGGTTTTTGATGAAAATGATGAAATAGATAAAGAAAGGTCTTATTTTATTGAAATGAGTGCAGAGAGTCAAGAGAAATATATAAATTATTTTTATGATATAGATTATATAAATTATGTTTTTGATTTCGAAAAGAATACAAGTGTTTATCGTGATACTGATATTCTAGAAGATGAGATCAGAAGAAAAACAGAATTTTATATTAATTTTCTAAAGCCTCAAGATATACCATATGGATGTGGGATACTTCTTATAAAAAATGAAAAGATTTTAGGAATAGTTAATTTATTTAGAAGTGAGAAGTTAGGAGATTTTTCAGATAAAGATATGCACATACTTGATATACTTAAATTACATATTTGCAATATCATAGAAAACTTAAACTTATCAGTAAAGAATAATAAGGATTTAGTTAGGGTTTCAGAAGAATTCATTAATAAAAATGATTTATCATCCCGTGAAAAGGAAATTGTAGAACTTATGAATTCAGGTTATTCAAATGCTGATATTGCAGAAAAACTAATTATTAGTATTTCTACAGTAAAAAAGCATGTTTATAATATTTATAGTAAGGTTGGAGTTAAAAGCAGGACTCAGCTATTAGCAAAAATTAATAGGTAAATAGAAAAGAATTGATTAAGGGTTGCCAGATTTTTATGGGGTCCTTAATTTTTTGCTTTTTAATAGAACTTTTCTATTAGTATGGTAACTAAAGTTCTATTTTTAGAAATAAAAATAAGTATTTGGGACAATTGTTGAGAATATAACCTGATGATAGAATAAATGTATCGAAAGGAAAACATGCAATGGTGCATGAAGAGATTAAAAATCTTCACCATTGCATGTTTTTTGTTTTTAAAAATAATTTAGAAATTAAATAGATTTATAAAACTGAAAGGCGGAGTTTATATGAAAAAGATTTGGAGCAAAACATTAAGACCTGGTGAAAAGTGGTCTGGAAATATAGGAAAGGGCAAATATATTCATTTTAAGGCATTAGGTGATAATGCAAATGTATCAATGCTTTTATATAACATGAGAGATACATCCGAAAGATACAACATGCCAGACTCATTAAAGGCTCAATATACTGCACATCTTACAAGAGGAAATGTTCTTATGAGTGATAATGGAAGAGTTCTTGCAAGTATAGTTGAAGACAGTCTTGGATGGCACGATTCAATTTCAGGTTATTCAACAAGAAAAATGATTGATGAGAAGTATGGAAAAACAACTTATCAGAAAAATGGTAATGACTGGTTTAGAAGCGGAGAAGAAAATTTTGCAGTGGAACTTGTAAGAAACAATATGAGCCTAAGAGATTTAGTACCTTGTGTAAATTTATTTTCTAAGGTTTATGTTGAAGAAGATGGAAGTATGCATTATGACAAAAATCACTGTAAAGAAGGAGCAACAGTAACATTAAGAACAGAAATGGACATTATTTTAATTTTATCAAATACACCTAATGCATTAGATGAAAGCAGTGAATACCCATCAGTTCCTGTAACTGTTGAAGTTTATGATGCACCACCAGTTGATTTATTAGATGAATGTGTAAATTACAGAGCAGAGAATTATAGAGCATTTGAAAATACATGGGATTATAACAATTTATTAGGAATTTAATTAAAGGATTTAGTAGGAGGAAATTGATATGTATGGATTTATAGAAAAGGAAAGTAACTTAAAAATAGAAGATGCAATATATGATGAAGTAGTAAATGCAGGAGAAGGCTGGATGCATGAATTACTACCAGGTCAGAGTTTCAGAATATTAGATATGGAAGGAAATCAAGCTGTAGACACAACTTTTTATGATATGACTAATCCAGAAGATCATTATGGTGCAGTTGCGACTATAGTAGCTCAAAAAAATATTTATCTTACAACAGGAAGCATTTTAAGAAGTGAGTCTGGAAAGCCGCTTCTTGAAATAACAGCAGATTTAACAGGAAGACATGATACATTAGGTGGTGCTTGTTCATCACAAAGCAATACAGTTCGTTATGCAAGAGAGAAAATATATATGCATAATTGTCGTGACAGTTTTATGTTACAACTTGCAAAAAATGAAACTGTGGGAATAAGAAAAAGAGATTTAGCTCCTAATATTAATTTCTTTATGAATGTTCCAGTTACTAAGGAAGGTGGATTAAAATTTGATGATGGAGTTTCAGCTCCAGGAAAATATGTAGAGATGAAAGCATTAGAACACACTATGGTTTTAATAAGCAACTGCCCACAGTTAAATAATCCATGTAATGCATATAATCCTACACCAGTTAGATTAATTATATGGGATGCTGAAAAGTAATAAAACAACTTAATTTAAATAGAAGTCTATTTAAATTACAGGATGAACTTGTGTATGAGAAAGGAAGATAGATATGTTTAAGAAAGTATTAATTGCCAATCGTGGGGCAATAGCTGTAAGAATAGAAAGAACTTTAAAGAAAATGGGAATAAAAAGTGTTGCGGTTTATTCAAAAGCTGATCAGGACAGCCTTCATGTTGAAAATGCAGATGAGACAGTTTTTTTAGGAGAGGGAAGTGCAAAAGAAACTTATCTTGATACTAAGAAAATATTAGATGCAGCAATTAAAACTCATGCAGAAGCCATTCATCCTGGTTATGGTTTTTTAAGTGAAAATACTGATTTTGCAAGAGAATGTGAAAAAAGTGGAATCAAATTTATAGGACCAACTCCTGAACAGATTGAATTATTTGGATTGAAGCATTCTGCAAGAGAAATAGCACAAAGAGCAGGTGTACCATTATTACCAGGTACAGGGCTTTTAAATAATTTAGAAGAAGCAGTTTCTGAAGCTGGTAAAATAGGTTATCCAATAATTTTAAAAAGTACAGCTGGTGGTGGCGGAATTGGAATGAGAATATGTAATTCCGAGGAAGAATTAAGAGCTGCATATGAAGCAGTAATCCATTTAGCTGAAGCAAACTTTAATAATTCAGGTGTATTTCTTGAAAAATATGTAGCTGTATCAAGACACGTTGAAGTTCAGATATTTGGTAATGAGTATGGTGAAGCTGTATCACTTGCAGAAAGAGATTGTTCAGTACAAAGAAGAAATCAAAAGGTTGTAGAAGAAAGTCCTGCACCTAATGTTCCAGATGAAGTAAGACAAAAAATGTATAAGGCAGCTGAAAATTTAGCAAGAGAAGCTGGATATAGAAGCGCAGGTACAGTTGAATTTTTATATGATGAAAAAGCACAGGAATTCTATTTCCTTGAAGTTAATACAAGACTTCAGGTTGAACATGGAATCACAGAAGAAGTTTTAAAACTGGATTTAGTTGAATGGATGGTAAAAGAAGCAGCAGGTGAGTTAAAAAATATTAAAGAACTTGTAAATAAACCAGAAGGCCATTCAATAGAAGTCAGAGTTTACGCTGAAGACTGTTTAAATGGATTCAGGCCAAGTACAGGAAAAATAGATGAAGTTATTTTTGATGAAACTGCAAGAATTGAAACATGGATAAGAAAAGGAATTGAAGTTACTTCATTATATGATCCTATGCTTGCAAAGCTGATAGTTCATGGAAAAGACAGAGAAGATGCAATAAATAAAATGAAAAATGTTCTTGAAAAATCAAGAGTTTATGGAATAACAACAAATATGCAGTATTTAAGTGCATTATTAAATACTGAAGAATATAACAAAGGGAAATTATTTACTGGAATGTTAAATGATTTCTATCCTGAAGAATTTGCTCTTGAAGTTTTAGATGGAGGAGTACAGACAACAGTTCAAGATTATCCAGGTATGATTGGATACTGGTTTGTAGGAGTTCCACCTTGTGGTCCTATGGATAACTATAGTTTTAGAATAGGTAATAGTCTTTTAGGTAATAAGGAAGATGCAGCTGGACTTGAACTTACACTTAGAGGCGGTTCTTATAAATTCAGAACAGCAATGAGCTTTTGTATTACAGGTGCAGATATGCAGGCTACATTGGATGATGAACCAGTAGAAATGTATAGAGTTGTTTGTGCTATGCCAGGACAGGTTCTCAAATTTAAAACATGTAAACAAGGAATGAGAACTTATCTTTTAATTGCAGGTGGATTTGACATGCCTAAGATAATGGGAAGCAGTTCAACATTTATTGATGGTAAATTTGGCGGACATGGAGGAAGAACTCTAAGAGCAGGAGATGTTTTAAGAGTACATAAAAATTGTTTAATTGATTCTATTGAATCTTTACCAGATAAGTATAAACCACAGATTGAAAATGAATGGACAATAGGTGTTATACCAGGTCCACAGCCTACAAGTGAGTATTTAAAGCCGGAATATTTAAAAACTTTAACAGATTCAGAATATGAAGTCAACTTTAACAGTGCAAGAACAGGTATACGTCTTAATGGGCCAGTGCCACAATGGGTAAGAGAAGATGGTGGTGAAGCAGGTCTTCATCCATCTAATATACATGATAATGCTTATGCTGTAGGAGCTATTGATTTAACAGGAGATCAATCTATATTATTAGGACCAGATGGACCAAGCCTTGGAGGATTTGTATGTCCAGTAACAACTGCAAAGGGTGAACTTTGGAAGCTTGGTCAGCTTCATCCTGGAGATAAAGTTCATTTTCAACTTTTAACTTTAGAAGAGGCAAAAGAAATAAGAGAGACTGTTGAAGGAAATTTAAAATCTGATTATAAGATAGTAAAACTTCCTCCAATAAACCCTGATATAGATGCAGATTATGCAATACTTGAAAATGAAGAAGTACAAGGTACAGAAATAAAAATAAGACTTAATGGTGAAGAAAATATTCTTGTTGAATATGGTGAAATGGAACTTAACATAGAATTAAGGTTCAGAGTACATGTTCTTATGCAGGAACTTGAAAAGAAGAATCTTCCTATAATTGATTTGACACCAGGAATAAGATCTATACAGATACATTTTGATGTAAATAAGATTAGTGCAAGAGAAATGGCACAGGTTGTC
Source organism: uncultured Clostridium sp. (assembly GCF_934754915.1). Lineage (GTDB taxonomy): Bacteria > Bacillota > Clostridia > Clostridiales > Clostridiaceae > Clostridium. The sequence goes on along the minus strand of NZ_CAKVKB010000033.1, from coordinate 14,015 downwards.
ATTAACTTAAACAGGGAGTTGCCAGAGCTTAAGGATATAACAGTTCCATCAAGAATAATAAAGCTTCCATTATCATGGGATGATCCTCAGACTCAGCTTGCTGCAAAGAGATATCAGCAGACTGTAAGACCTGATGCACCATGGTGTCCAAGTAATCCTGAATTTATAAGAAGAATAAATGGCTTAGATAGTATTGACGATGTAATGAATATAGTGTTTAAAGCTGATTATTTAGTACTTGGACTTGGAGATGTTTATCTTGGTGCTCCAGTTGCTACTCCAATTGATCCTAGACATAGAATGGTTACAACAAAATATAATCCAGCAAGACCATGGACTCCAGAAAATGCTGTAGGTATAGGTGGTGCATACTTATGCGTTTATGGTATGGAGGGTCCTGGAGGCTATCAGTTTGTAGGTAGAACAATTCAAATGTGGAATCCGCTTAGAGAAACAAAGAGTTTTAAGAAAGGAAAACCATGGCTTTTAAATTTCTTTGACAGACTTCAATTTTATCCTGTAAGTGCAGATGAAATACTTAAGCTTAGAGAAGATTTCTTAAGGGGTAAATTTGAAGTAGAAATAGAAGAAACAACATTCAATTTAGGTGAATATGAAAAATTCCTTGATGAAAATAAAGAAAGCATTAAGAAATTTAAAGATCATCAAGAAGCTTCATTTGAAGCAGAAAGACAAAGATGGAAAGAAAATGGACTAGATGAATTTGTATCTGAAACAGAAGAGGCACCAGCTATAGCTGAAGAAGATATACCGGATGGATGTGAAGCAGCAAGAACTAATATACCCGGAAGTGTATGGAAGGTACTTGTTAAAGAAGGAGATAAAGTAGAAAAGGGACAGGATATGATGGTGCTTGAAAGTATGAAGATGGAATTCCCTCTTACTGCTGAAGTAAGTGGAACAATTGAAAAAATATACATTAAGGCTGGAGATCAGGTTAATGCAGGACATTTAGCAGCAAGCATTAGAATTGGCTAAGAAAGGGGTAGTAAGAGTGAAATATTTTCCACAAAAATTAACAATTACATGGATAAAAAACAGTTATAAATCTAAAGAGCTTACTGTAGAAGAGCTTATAAATGAGATTATAAGAAGAAGTGAGGCTAATAAAGAAAAAAATGTATGGATTACAGCACCTTCAATGGAATTAATAAAACCATATTTAGATAAATTAAAGGATAAAAAAATAGAGAAATGTCCTTTATGGGGAATTCCATTTGCAATAAAAGACAATATAGATCTTAAAAATATAGAAACTACAGCAGCATGTAAGGAATATGGATATGTTCCAAAGGAAAGTGCATTTGTAGTGAAAAGACTTATTGAAGCAGGTGCCATTCCAGTTGGTAAGACAAATCTTGATCAGTTTGCAACAGGTCTTGTTGGAACAAGAAGTCCTTATGGTGAAGTGCATAATTCACTAAACCCTGAATTGATAAGTGGTGGGTCAAGCTCAGGATCATCTGTTTCAGTGGGCCTTGGTGAAGCAGCATTTTCACTTGGAACTGATACAGCAGGTTCAGGAAGAGTTCCTGCTGCCCTAAATTGTTTAGTCGGATATAAACCAGCACTTGGAGCATGGTCAACAGGAGGAGTTGTTCCGGCATGTGCAAGCCTTGATTGTGTTACAGTATTTGCAAACAATATTGAAGATGCAGAATTAGTAAATGATGCAGCTAGAGGTTTTGATAAGGACTGCTGCTGGTCAAAGGAATTTGAGCCAATAAATAAGAAACTTCCAAAGAAGATATGTTTAGCAAAAGAAGGAGTAGAATTTTATGGCCCATATAAAGATGTATATGAGAAAAAATGGAAAAATGCAGTTTCAAGAATAAAAAATCTTGGAATAGAAGTTGAGTATATTGATTATACAATGTTTAAAAAAGCGGCTTCAATTTTATATGATGGTCCATGGGTTGCAGAAAGATGGAAGGATCTTGGAGGATTTGTTAAAGAAAATCCTGATAAGATATTTCCTGTAACTAAGATAATATTAGAATCTGGTGATAATAAAGAACACACTGCAGCAAAAGTATTTGAAGCAATGCATGAACTTCAAAAATATAGAAGCATAGCAGCTCAGATATTAAAAGATTCAGTACTTATTATGCCAACAGCTGGGGGCACATATTCAAGAGAAGAAGTAAGAAATAATCCAATAGAAACAAATTCTAATATGGGTAAATATACAAATCACTGCAATCTTCTAAATATGAGTGCAATTGCAATACCAGAAAATTCTAGGGATAAAGAAATACCTTTTGGAATAACTATTTTTGGTCTTGCAGAAGATGAAGGAGTTGTATTAAAGACAGCAGAAAAATTCCTAGAAAGTGAAAGTACAACACTTGCTGTATGTGGACTTCATATGAAGGGTATGGAACTTGAGAACCAGCTTGTAGAACTTAATGGCCAATTTAAAGAAACAACAGAAACTAAAGCTTGCTACAAGATGATAAAGCTCAATATTAAACCTGAGAAACCAGGACTTGTTCGTGTAAATAATGGTGGAAAATCTTTTGAAATAGATTTGTATGATATTCCAACTGAAAATTTGGGAAGATTCTTATTAAATGTAAAATCTCCTTTAGGAATAGGAAATATTGAGCTAAAGGATGGAAGAATAGTAAAGGGATTTATCTGTGAAAGTTATGTTGAAAGTGAAGCAGAGGATATATCAAATTATTCAAGTTTTAAGGAATATAAAAGAAATAACAAATAATTAATGTAAAGGTGGCAGATATATATGAAAATGATAAAAGCAATAATAAGACCGGAAAAAGCAGAAGATGTATTAGAAGCATTAATGGAAAAAGGTTTTAATGCGGCAACAAGAATGGCTGTTCTTGGAAAAGGAAAACAAAAGGGATTAAAAGTTGGAGAAGTTTATTATGATGAAATTCCTAAAGAACTTATTATGATTGTAGTTGAAGATAAAGATGTAAAGGTAGTAACTAACCTCATTATTACAACAGCTAAAACAGATAAAAATGGAACTTATGGAGATGGAAAGATTTTTATAGCTGATGTAGAAAAATCAATTACTGTAAGTTCAGGCGCTGAAGAATTATAAAAGAAAGAGGTGGTATTAGTGAAGGAGCTTATAATGTTTGTAAGACCTAAAATGTATTTTGTAACAAAGAAAGCATTGAATGCTGCTGGTTTTCACTCAATGACAGTAAAAGATGTTATAGGAAGAGGGAAAACTCCTATACATTATGATTTAGATAAGAATGATTCTGCACAAAGTAGATTAGTAGCTAAAAAGATGATAGATATGTATGTAAGATCAGAGGATGTACAACAAGTTATTGATGTTGTTATTGAAGCCAATAAAACTAATCATGCAGGTGATGGAAAGATATTTATTCTTCCAGTAAATGAGGTTATTAGAATAAGAACAGAGCAGACTGGCAAAGATGCTCTTGTGTAATTATGACAGACTTAAATTTTAAGTCTTAAATATATCCTGTAGAAGCAAGAGGAAAAAGTATGAAGAGAAAATTATCATTAATATTAAGTGTAATATTTATAATATCAATGTGCTGCTTAAGTCTGACAGGGTGTACAGCAAAAAGCAAGCAGGTTAAGGGTACAAAAGAAAATCCATTTATTTTAGGAATAAGTCCTATGGCAGGATGGTACGCATGGTATGGAATACAAGATTCAGGAATATTTGAAGACAATGGCGTCTGTGTAAAAATTGAATTTTTCCCTGTATATAGTGATTCACTTACAGCATTTTATTCAAGAAGAGTTGATGGCATATGTATAGCAGGATCTGATACTATAGCTCCATATAATGAAGGTGTTGATTTAAAAACTGTACTTGTTACAGATACGTCATATGGTGCAGATGGTCTTGTTGTTAAAGACGGAATAAATAGCATTGAAGATTTAAAAGGAAAGACGGTTGCAACTGAAATAGGTACTTTAGAGCATATGTTCCTTTTGAAGACATTAGAGAAATATGGAATGACAATTGATGATATTAATTTTGTGAATATGACAATAAATGATGCAGGACCTGCATTTATTGCTGGAAGTGTAGATGCAGCAGTTCTTTGGGAGCCTACACTTTCCATGGCTGTAAATGGAGGAGGAAAACTTTTATATAGTTCGAGAGAAACTCCAGGGCTTATTCCTGATACATTTGCAGTTTCACAAAGAGTAATGGACAGTAGTAGTGAATATGTTCAGAAAATTATAAATTCATGGTTTGATGGAACAAAATTAATTAATGCGCGAGACGATAAATTTATCGAAGAAGTAGCAAATGATGCCGAATTAAGCAAAGAAGAATATTTAAATATGCTTGATGGAGTAACAATTTATGATAAAAAAATGAATGAAGGTATATTTACAGATGGAAGTGATTATAATCATCTGATTTATACATTAAATGATACAGCAGAATTTTTATTGAATGTTGAGATGATTGATAGGCTGCCTGATGATTTAAACAATGTTTTAGATGACAGATATATAAAAGGAGGCAAAGAGGATGATTAGTATAAAAATAAGGCGTCAGATTGACAAAAAGAAATATACATTATATGCAGTATTAACTTTTTTAGTTATTATAGCATTATGGACAATTGTAAGCAGCCTTGAACTTATAGATACAATATTTTTACCAACACCTTTAAGTGTTTTAAAATATGCATTTAAAACAGCTAAAGAAGGTATATTGTGGGCTAACATGGGCATAAGCATTTATAGAATAACATTTGGATTTGTACTTGCAGTTATTTTAGGAGTACCTATAGGAATACTTGCTGGCACATTTAAACCTATTGAGGCTGTAGTAAGACCTGTTTCAGAATTTATAAGATATATGCCAGTACCAGCATTTGTTCCATTAATAATGGTATGGGTAGGTATAGGAGAAAGTGCAAAGATTACAGTCATATTTATAGGTACATTTTTTCAGCTTGTACTTATGGTAGCAGATGATGCAAAATCAGTATCTGATGATCTTATTTTTGCAAGTTATACATTAGGAGCAGATACAAAGATGGCAATAATGAAAGTACTTATTCCTGCAATGATGCCAAGACTTATGGAAACACTTAGAATGATGATAGGATGGGCATGGACATATCTTGTAAGTGCAGAACTAGTTGCAGCAAGTTCTGGTCTTGGGTACAGTATTTTAAAAGCGCAGAGATTCGTAAAGACAGATGCAATATTTAGCGGAATTATAATAATAGGACTTTTAGGTCTTATAATAGATAGAATATTTGCATATATAAATAAGAAACTATTCCACTGGGCAGAGGGAGGCATGTAGTATGTTTGGATTAAAAAATAAAAAAGAAAAATTAGAAGATATAAATTCGCACATAGAAGCTGACCTTGCTAACAGTAAAATACATGTAAAAAATGTTTCAAAGATTTATCATTCAATAAAAGGTGATACCCTTGCAATGGACAATATAAGTCTTAACATTCTTGAAAATGAATTTGTATGTATTGTAGGTCCTTCAGGATGTGGTAAATCAACACTTTTAAAAATGATATGTGGACTTGATGAAGTAACAAGTGGCAGCATTGTAATTCACGATAAAGAAATAATAGGACCAGGACCTGACAGAGGAATGGTGTTTCAGTCATATACATTATTTCCATGGATGACAGTTGAGGAAAATATAAGATTTGGATTAAAAATAAAAAAGATGCCTAAAGAAGAACAGGATAAAATTGTTGATAAGTATTTAAAGGTAATAAAACTTGAGAAGTTTAGAAATAGTTATCCAAAAGAATTATCAGGAGGAATGAAACAGAGGGTTGCAATAGCAAGAGCACTTGCAAATAGTCCAGAAGTATTACTTATGGATGAACCATTTGGAGCACTTGATCCACAGACAAAGGCAGATATGCAGCTTTTAATGCGGGAAATATGGCAGGTTGAGAAACCAACTATAGTTTTTGTAACACACGATATTGATGAAGCTGTGTTCCTTGCAACTAAAATTGATGTATTGACATCAAGACCAGGCAGATTAAAAAAAGAAATTCAAGTATATCTTCCATACAATAGAACTCTTGAACTTAAAAATACTGAAGAGTTTGTTAAAATAAAAGCTGATGTTCAATCATTAATTAATAATAATGTGAATTGATTAGAATGCTTCAGCTAATGGTATTTTTAGAAGGAAGTAATCTTTAAGAATATGACTTTCAATTAAAGGTAGTTATATTTTCTATGGATATTTTTACAAAAGATTTGTACAGCTAATTATTGAAAAGATTATATATATTCCAATTAACAATGAAAGATGAATTTTTTACAAGATTTTTTTAATTATTTATGTAGTTTTATTATTAGAGTATATATTGCTTATAAATAAAAAATGTATTAAAAGAAGCTATATTTCTGAGAGTTTTATGAAGTATAGCTTTTTTTTTGAATATTCATTTAGCTGATTAATGATTATAATATATTGAATTGATAATGAATGAAAAATCTATGCAGGATTTTTTTGATATTTTTATGTATATCATATAAATTTTAAATATAAATTTAATCTTGAAACATATATAATATAATTGTGGATATTTCATAATTATAATTTTATATGATTTGGCTCAAGATATAGTATCTATATTCATTTGAAATATATTATATGTTGAGTTAAATTTTGTGTTTATGACAATATGAAAAATCCTCAATTAACAATAAATGAAGAAATATAGGCAAGATTTTTTTGATTATTATGAAGTTATATTACTTAGAACATGAATATTAAAATTTTTAATTAAATATAAGTGTAAAGTGTGGCTGAATAAACAATTATAAAATGTGATAAAAATATTCATAAGAAGGACTGATATTATGGAAAATATGAAAAAAGAAATATTAATAATTAAAGGAAACATAGTTTTTACAGAGGAAAGCAGCAGGTTTAGTATTTTTGAAAAATCATACATAATAGTAAGTGATGGATATGTTGAAGGTATATATAAAGAGATACCTAAAGAGTATGAAAATATAGAAGTACAGGATTATGGTGATAATATTATAATACCAGGTTTTGTAGATCTTCATGTACATGCTCCTCAGTATTCTTTATGTGGTCTGGGATATGATAAGACACTTCTTCAATGGTTGAATAATTATACATTTAAGGAAGAAGCAAAATTTAAAGATGTATCTTATGCAGAAAAAGTGTACAAAGATTTTGTACAGGATTTATATGATAATGGGACAACTCGTTCAGTTATTTTTGGAACAATACATAGAAAATCTACAGAAATCCTTATGGATTTACTAAATGAAAAAGGACTTTCTGCATATGTTGGAAAAGTAAATATGGATATAAATTCACCAGATTATTTAATGGAATCAGAAGAGGAATCTGTTGAAGAGACAGAAAAATGGATTGGTGAATATAAGGACAAATATAAAAATGTCAAGCCTATAATAACACCACGTTTTGTACCAAGCTGTAGCAGTAAACTTTTAAAAGAACTTGGAAGGGTTGCACATGAGAATAATCTTCCAGTACAATCTCATTTGAGTGAAAATGTTTCTGAGATTCAATGGGTAAAAGAACTTCATCCAGAATCAAAAAGTTATGGACATGTTTATGACATGTATGGACTTTTTGGACAGACAAAAACTGTTATGGCACACTGTATACATTTAAGTGAAGATGAATTAGAGAGAATTAAAAAGAATGAAGTATTTATTGCTCATTGTCCAAATTCAAATGTCAATATTTCAAGCGGTATTGCGTTTATAAACAGGTTAATGAGTGAGAACTATAATGTAGGTCTTGGATCAGACCTTGCTGGTGGTGAAAAGATAAGTATGCTTTCAAATATTGCAGATACAATAAAGCTGTCTAAAATAAGGACAATGGACTATAAAGATGGAAGCAGGCCTTTAACAAGTTCAGAAGGATTTTATCTAGCAACAAAAGGAGGCGGAAAATTTTTCGGCAAAGTAGGAAGCTTTGAAAAGGGATATGAATTTGATGCACTTGTAATTGATGATAAAAATCTATGGAAATATTATGATGGAACAATAGAAGAAAGAATGGAGAAACTTATTTATCTTGGAGATTCAAATAATATTGTAGCAAGATACTGTTTTGGAAAAGAAATATAAAAAATCCATTAAGGTAATGTTAAGCTTGGAATGATACAATGAATTCATTCAAAGGAAAAGAATGATATTTAAATTTGTATTAATGGAGGAATCATATGAAAAAGAGATTTATCAAGTTATTGACATTACTGATTTTGTCACTGCCTCTTGTTGGATGTTCAGGCAGCAGATCACAAGTTAAAGTAACTGCTTCATCTAATGGAACAGAAAAGATAGATAAAATAGATGGATATATAGAGCTTGGAGATACTATTGATTTAAAGGGAGTTACTACAGGAATATCAGTTTCAGATAATATCATAACAATTCAATGTGGAGGAACTTATTGTATTTCAGGAACCTTAAATGAAGGGCAGATTGTTGTAGATGCAAAAGACAGTAATGTAAATCTTGTTTTAAATGGAGTTGATATTACATGCAGCAATAGTTCACCTGTTTTAGTAAAAGAAGCAGACAAAACTGTAATTGCTTTAGCTGATGGATCAGAAAATGTTCTAAATGACGGAGAAAATTATATATATGAAGATGAGAATACTGATAAGCCGGATTCAGCAATATACAGCAAAGATTATATAACTTTTATAGGAAGCAGCGGATCTCTTACTGTTAATGGAAATTATAATGATGGAATTAAAGGTAAAGATGATCTTGTTATAGAAGGCGGAAATATAACTGTTAACTCAGTTAATGATGGAATAACAGGAAAGGACTCATTATTAGTTACAGATGGAAATATTACAGTTGATGCAGGAAAAGATGGGTTAAAATCATCAAATGAAACTGATGAAGGAAAGGGAAACATCAAAATTGATGGAGGAAATATAAATATTGTATCAGATGGAGATGGTATTCAGGGAATAAATAATGTAGAAGTTAATGATGGAGAAATAAATATTGTTACAAATGGAGGAAGTGAAAATGCGCCAGAAAAAAAAGAAGCTCCTCCAGGAGGTGAAATGATGGATGGAGGTCCAAGACCATCAAATGAAAATCAAAATGAGATGCCTGAAAATAATCAGCCTGAACCACCAGAAGGTTTTTCAGATGAAAAAAGAGAAGCTTTAAATGACCAGATGAGAAAAGAGCAGGGACCACCTGATATGGAAAATCAGGATATCTATCAAGGTGAAATGCCAGGAAATGAACAAGATGATTCTAAAAGTGAAGATACAGAGATTTCTAATAGTGCAAAAGCTATAAAAAGTGATGTGAATCTTGTTATAAATGGAGGAAATATAACAATAGATTCTTATGATGATGGAATTCATTCTAATGATGCAGTGATAGTAAATGGAGGAACAATTAATATAGCATCAGGAGATGATGGAATTCATGCAGACAACACTCTTGATATTAATGAAGGGAATATAGAAGTTTCAAAATCTTATGAAGGAATAGAAAGTCAGGTTATAAATATTAATGGAGGAAATATATATGTAACTTCTAGTGATGATGGTATAAATGCCAGTGGAGGAAGCGAAGAATCTTCTAAGGAAGGACCAGGAGAAAATAATTCTGATGATTCAGTATCATCCATGATAAACATAAATGGAGGATATATATATGTCAATGCTTCAGGAGATGGTCTTGATGCAAATGGATCAATTTATATGAAAGATGGGTTTGTTATAGTAAATGGACCTACAGATAATGGCAATGGTGCTCTTGACTATGATAATGAATTTAATATAAGTGGTGGAACATTGATATCAGCAGGAAGCAGTGGAATGCTTCAGGCTACAAGTGAATCTTCAAGTCAGAATACATTAAAAATAGTTATGAATTCATTAGAAGGTGGGAATATAATAAGAATAGAAAGTGAAGATGGAAAAGAATTATTGACATTTGCTCCATCAAAGAAATTTTCTTCTTTAGTTGTATCATCTCCAGAAATAAATACAGGAACTACTTATAAAGTTTATATAGGAGGTACATGTACAGGAGAGATTAAAGACGGAGTGTATGAAGATGGAGATTATGAAAATGGCACTGAAATTGGAAGTGGAATAGTAGAATCTTCTATAACCAGTATAAATGAAGAAGGTGTAAGCTTAAATACAATGAGAGGTCCAGGTGGAATGAGAGATAGAGGAAAAGATTTTAACTAAACTTAAACAGAATTTTTATAATAAAGAATAGATGTAAAGTAAGAAGCATGTTCTGTAATATGAATAATGCTTCTTATTATTATACATGTATATATTCTAATTAACAATGTACAATTGACAATGAAAGTTGAAATCTTTGCAAGATTTCTTTAATTATTATGTAGTTTTATTATTATGTAGTTTTATTATTAAAACATATAATGATATAATCTATTATAATTTAATAAATAATTAGATTGAAATAAAAAAATAGTAATATAGAAAATTAGGTGAATGCTTTTGAAAGAATTAATGGCAGTTTTTAATGAAAATAGTTTCATATTAGATTACGAAGAAAATAAGAAGTTAAAATTAAAAGAAGGAGAGCTGGAAAAACAGAGAGAAATTTATGAAAATTTTAAAGAAGACAAATATAAAGCTTTATTTAATATGGGTTTTTCAGAAAAAGACTATTATATGTCTCCCTCTTTGGAATTCTTATATTTTTTATCAAGTAAATTTATAGATGGAATTTCAAAAAAATCAGATATTGAGTTTACAAGGGAGGAAACTGAATTACAGTTTTCTTTTGAAGATATAGATGAGATAAAGCAGAGGATTCCTTTTGCAATTGGAAGTGAATTTATAAATGACGAGTGGATAATAAACAACTCTAAATATATAAATGAAGAATTTAAAAAGGAAATAAAAGAATATAAAGGAACTGTAAAAGATTTTATACATGGAAAAAATACTAATATTAATGTGGCAGAGCGTGTATTCTTTCATCTTGTGGAAAATAAGAATGATATGGAATATCCATTTGCATTTATGGCTACATATTCAACAAAGGTTAATGATAAAAAAGTTAAACATGTTCCACTTAAAAATGCATTAATCGAATATAAGAATGATAAAAAGAAGCTTTTAGAATTACTTTCAATAATAAGCAGGTGTGCAGATAAAAGTGACTTTATATCATCTATTATGGAAAGCGGAGAACTCTTTTCACCATTAAAATTATCAAAAGAAGAGGCATACATAGTACTGAAAGAAACTCCTTTATATAGGGAATGTGGAATCATGTGCAGAATTCCTGATTGGTGGAGAAAAAAGCACAATTCTTTAAAAATTTCTATAAATATAGGTGAAAAAGAACCAGCAGCATTTGGTTATGATACTCTTATATCATATAGTCCAGAACTGTATTATGGTGAGGATAAGCTTACAAAAGAAGAAATTGAAAGACTTCTTAAGGAAAGCGAAGGACTTATTCTCTTAAAAGGAAATTGGGTGGAAATTGACAAGGAAAAACTAAAAGCAACTCTTGAAGCTTATGAAAAAGCAGAAGAATTATCTGAAAAAGAAGGAATTACTGTTTTTGAGGCTATGAGAATGCAGCTGAATACGGAAGAAAAGTTTGGTATTGACAAGGAAATTGTAAATATTGAGGTTACGAATGGTGAATGGTTTAAAACTATGAAGGAAAAAATGATGAATCCTGATATTATAAAATGTGAAAAAGTAATGGGCAATTTTAAAGCAGAATTGAGACCTTATCAGAAAACAGGATTTTCATGGCTTTCCTATATGTATCAGCTTGGTTTTGGAGCATGTCTTGCAGATGATATGGGATTAGGAAAAACTGTTCAGATAATAGCATTCCTTGAAAATATGCGAGCAAACGGAATTAAAAAAGTGCTTTTAGTAATACCTGCGTCATTAATAAATAACTGGAGCAGGGAAGTAGAAAAATTTGCACCTGACATGAAAATTTCTTTGCTTCATGGAAAATCCATAGAAATAGATGAAAGCACTGAAGAAACTTCGTTTTTACATATAACTACATATGGAATGATTTCTAAAATAGATATTATTAAAAATATTGAATGGGATATATTGATTTTAGATGAAGCACAGGCAATTAAGAATCCATCAACTAAACAGACTAAATCTGTAAAGGAAATAAAAGCAAAGTTTAAAATTGCAATGACAGGTACACCTATTGAAAATAGAATCTCAGATTTATGGTCTTTATTTGATTTCCTTGATGCGGGACTTCTAGGGAGTGCAAAAGAATTCACTAAATTCTGCAAAAATATTTCAAAACAGAGCAGCAATTATCTGAAATTAAGAAATATAATAAATCCATTTATATTAAGAAGGCTGAAAACAGATAAAAGCATAATCAATGATCTTCCAGAAAAAATAGAAAAGAAGGAATATATATCATTAAGTAAAAAACAGATAGTTTTATACAATAAGTTAATAAAGGATTTGAAGAAAAGTATCAGAGAAGTTGATGGAATAGGAAGAAAAGGACTTATAATATCGAGTATTATGAAGTTTAAGCAGATATGTAATCATCCTGATCAATATTTGGGTGGAGCAGAATTTAAACTAGAGGATAGTGGGAAATTCATAAAGTTAAAGGAAATAAGTGAAAGCATTTATGAAAAGAGAGAAAAAGTTATTATATTCACTCAGTTTAAAGAGATGACAGAACCTTTAGCTGATTTTTTAGAAAATATTTTCAATAAAAGAGGTCTGGTACTTCATGGAGGAACATCTGTCAAAAAGAGAGGAGAAATTATAGAACGTTTCAATAGTGATGAATATGTACCTTATATGGTTCTTTCATTAAAAGCTGGAGGTGTAGGATTGAATCTTACAAGTGCAAATCATGTAATACATTTTGATAGATGGTGGAATCCAGCAGTTGAAAACCAGGCTACAGATAGAGCGTTTCGTATAGGACAGAAAAAGAATGTTATAGTATATAAGTTTATAACATCTGACACAATAGAAGAAAAAGTGGATAACATGATAGAAGAAAAACAGAGTCTGGCTAAAGATCTTGTTTCTTCATCAGAAGAGAAATGGATAACTGAAATGAGTAATGATGAAATTATGGAATTATTTAGTTTGAGGTGTGAAAAATAAATGAGTTTTTATAGGTATTACCAATATGAAACAACAGAAGATAAGAAAGAAAAGGCAGAAAAATCTTTAAAGAAATTAAGAAAGAAAAATCCTAATATATCTCCTGTAATTATAAAGGGCAACAAAATAGCTCAAAGCTGGTGGGGCTCAGCCTGGAATAAAAATCTTGAGAAGTATGCAGATTTAAAAAATAGAATGGGAAGAGGAAAAAATTATGTAAAGAATGGACTTGTGCTTGATCTTCAAATAAAAACTGGAGAAATAGATGGAATTGTTCAGGGAAGTGGTTCAAATTATTATGAAGTCAATATAAAGATTGATAAACTGAAAAAAAGCAAGTGGAAAAATATTATGGAATTTTGTAATCATAAAATCGATACTCTTGAAACACTGATTGAAGGAAAATTTCCTAAAGAGTTTCAAGAAATTTTTAATAAATCTGAATATGGACTATTTCCACATCCTAAAGAAATCCATTTTAAGTGTAACTGTCCAGATTCAGCAAGAGTATGTAAACATGTTGCTGCAGTTTTATATGGAACAGGTGCACGAATAGATGAAGATCCATTACTGTTTTTTAAATTAAGAGATGTTGATTTTCAGGATCTTTTAAAAAAATCTATAGAAGAAAAAATGAATAGTATGCTCAAGAATGCAGGGAAAAAAAGTAAACGTGTTATTGATGACAACGAGATTGAAGATTTGTTTGGTTTATAGCTTATTTTTGTTTTGAATTGTGAGAAAATAATTTAACAGAAACTGGATGTTGATATTATTTTACTATGATAGTGCATTTTCGCTTGAATAATTTTACAGTTGGATATCAAAATAGATATTTATGCTATTTT
>NZ_CAKVKB010000032.1 GCF_934754915.1 uncultured Clostridium sp. | reverse complement strand
GCTTCTTGCTATAGCACTTGGAGTATAATTTAACTCTTTAATAACTTTCTGTACTCTCTCTCTAGTCTCTTCCTTTACATATCCAGAACTATTCAAAACTCTTGACACTGTTGATTGTGACACTTTAGCCATTTTGGCTATTTCACTTATTGTTACAGCCATACAAAACAACCTCGATTTCTACAATTTTTCTAATTCATACACTGTTTACAGCTTCACCTTAATAATGTGAAAGCGCTACCATGTATTCAATTGTAATATATATTAATGTGTATTGTCAATGTAAAGTAATATCACTTTTTCATATTTTATTGAAATAGTATATCACATTTACTTTATTAAAATTTATACGGCTTTTACTTTAAATTTTTAACTTACACATATAATTTACAACAAAAAACAAATAACCAAATCCCTACAAAGTTTCATTTTATACGTTGTTCTAAATATTAAAATATAATTGAAATTTTTCATATTATTTCAAATACAAATTCACATATCAAATATTATAAATAAACATATATTCCTATATATTAATTGTGATTATAAAATACCCAAAATCATTCACTTACATTTCAAGCTTTTTATTTTACATATATCAAAAATAATTTTATGTTTATATAAAAATAAAGCAATTGTTTTATTTTTATACAATTGCTTTATTTTTCATGAATTCTCTATCAGTTATTCAAATTAAGAATTTTTCTTTTTTAAAGTGCTTATAAATCTTTCAATTCTCTTAAGAGCTTCAATTATGTTATCCATAGATGAAGCATAACACGCTCTTATAAATCCTTCTCCACATTCGCCAAATGCATTACCTGGAATTGTAAGAACTTTTTCATTTATAAGAAGCTGTTCACAAAATTCATCTGAAGATATTCCTGTTGACTTTATACATGGAAATACATAAAATGCACCAAGTGGCTCAAAACAATCAAGTCCCATTTTCCTGAATCCATCAACAAGCACTCTTCTTCTTCTGTTATATTCCCTTCTCATTTCTTCTATGCTGTCATCTCCATGTTTAAGTGCTTCTATAGCTGCATATTGTGCTGTTGTTGGCGAACACATTATTGCATATTGATGAATCTTTTTCATCTGAGAGATTAATGCAGAATTACCACAAAGATATCCTAATCTCCATCCTGTCATTGCATATGCTTTTGAAAATCCATTTATAACAAGTGTCTTATCTTTCATTTCTGGAAATGATGCTATTGAAACATGCTGTTTGTCATAACACAACTCTGCATATATTTCATCTGAAATAACTATAACATCTTTATCTTTCAAAACTTCAACTATTGCTGCAAGCTCTTCCCTTGTCATTATTGCACCTGTAGGATTATTAGGAAATGGTATTATCACAACTTTAGTCTTAGGAGTTATGGCTTCTTCAAGTTCTTCAGGAGTAATTTTAAATTGATTTTCTGCCTTAAGATTTATGATTTTAGCAGTTGCCCCCGTAAATGCTGTACACCCTTTGTATGCAACAAAACTTGGTTCTGGTATTATAACCTCATCACCAGGTCCCACTAATGCTCTTAATGCTATATCAATTCCTTCACTTCCACCAACAGTTACTATTATTTCATCTAATGGATTGTAACTTAAATCAAATCTTCTATATAAGTATTTTGCTATTTCATTTCTCAATTCAATAAATCCTGCATTTGATGAATAATGTGTATGTCCCTGTTCAAGTGAATATATACCGGCTTCTGTAACATTCCATGGAGTGATAAAATCTGGTTCACCTACTCCAAGTGAAATAACACCTTCCATTTCATTTACTATATCAAAATATTTCCTTATGCCTGATGGAGGCATATTTCTAACATTATCCTTTACCATGTTCTCTAATATCATATAAATATTGCCTCCCTGTCTTCCACTTTCTTTTCTTTAAATATAGTTCCATGATCTTTATATTTCTTCAATACAAAATGAGTGCCTGTGCTTAAAACATATTCTTGAACTGCAAGCTTTTCAGATACAAAAAGTGCAACTTCTTTCATAGTCTTTCCTTCTACTATGACAGTAAGATCAAATCCTCCTGACATTAAATAACATGCTTTTACTTGTGGGAACTTGTATATTCTTTCAGCAACTTTGTCAAAGCCTTCACCTCTTTGAGGTGTAATCTTAACTTCAATCAATGCTGTTACAGTTTCACTTCCTGTATTTTCCCAATTTATAAGAGTTGTATATCCAGCAATTATGCTCTTTTCTTCATAATCTCTAATAGCATCACGTACTTCTTCAACAGTTTTGCCAGTCATTACTGCAATCTGTTCATCTGTATATCGGCTATTTTTTTCTAATATTTCGAGTATTTCCTCCATTAAAAACCCTCCATTTAACTATATTAATAATTTATGAATAGAATAAGAAACATTACCCTTATTATCATAAATACTTTAATTTTAAAAATAAAAAAATTCCATTCATCCACAAGGGACGAAGGAACTACTTCGCGGTACCACCCTAATAAATAGCTTTATACGCTATTCACTCAGTAAGAATATCTTATAATATTCTTTCCTTTATAACGTAAGGAACACGTCATAACCTAATTAAGAATAAAAATTTTATTCTCAGTTCTCAGCATGAAATTCAAAGACTGCTTCATTTAAGGATACCTGCTGAATCTCACCATACTTCAGCTCTCTAAAAAGTATATCTTAAATTACTATTTCTCATCATTATCTTTAACTAAAATTAAATTTCTAAATTAACTTTTGGCTTAAACCTATGTTTATTATTATAAACTCAAATACATAAATAATTCAATAGTATTTTGTATATTATTTCATATAAATAATATTTTTATGAATCTATCAAAATTTAATATTATTTTTTACCACAAATAAATAAACTGCCACACTATATACTTTATCCACTATATCTACATCATTTCATGCAGATAATAGACAAGTAAAGTCTATATCATGCAGCAGTTAATTTTTATTGATTTTGTCTTTGTTTGCGCGCCTTTCTACAGCTAGGGCATCTTACTGGATCATTTTCAAATCCTTTTTCTTTATAGAATTCTTGTTCTCCAACTGTAAATAAGAATTCCTCTCCACAATCTTTGCATATTATCTTTTTATCTTCCATTTCAATACTCTATTGTGAAAATATCAAATTTAACACAACAGCTGACCTCCTTTAAAAGTTAAATTATATATCAACACTTATATTATTCCTTACAATAAGTATTTTATTCATAACTTTCAAAAAATATATTGAAAAAAATAATTCAGAAGCTATATATTTAACACTTATAACACAAAAAGCTGTTAAAGGTAACTTATAAATTGAAAGGTTTTAATCTGCCACCTTAAGTTTAAATTTTCCATCAATTATTTTGACTTCACATTTTCCTCCATCTGAAAGTTTTCCAAATAATATTTCGTCAATAAACAATGGTTTTATTTTAGAATCAATAACCCTTATGATTTCTCTTGCTCCAAATTCCTTTGAAGTTCCAATTTCCGCTACATAATTACTGCATTCAGGAGTGAATTCAACTTCTATCTTCTTTTCTCTAAGTTTCTTCCTGAAATCATTAAGCTTTTTCACAGCAACTTCTTTTGCCATTTCTGAATTCATTCCATTAAATACAATAATCTTATCTAATCTGTTTCTGAATTCAGGTGTAAAGAATTTTTTAACTTCTTCCATTATAGCTTCTCCCTGAACCTCTCTGTCTCCAAATCCTATAAGTCTTTTCCCTATATTTTTGGCACCTGCATTAGAAGTCATAATTATTATGACATTTCTAAAATCTGCTTTTCTTCCTTTATTATCAGTAAGTGTTGCATAGTCCATAACCTGCAGCAAAACATTTAATATATCTTCATGAGCTTTTTCTATTTCATCAAGAAGCAATACACAATGAGGTTTCTTCCTTATTGAATCTGTAAGAAGCCCCCCTTCTTCATAACCTACATATCCTGGAGGTGATCCTATAAGTTTTGCAGCTGAATGTTTTTCACCATATTCACTCATATCAAATCTTACAAGATCCAAACCGAGCTTTTTAGAAAGACACCTTGCTATCTCTGTCTTTCCTACTCCAGTAGGCCCTACAAAAAGCATTGAAGCAACTGGCTTATCTTCTTCATTAAGTCCAGCACGAGACATTTTTATGCAGCGTACAACTTCTTCAACAGCTTTATCTTGATGAAATATATTTTCTTTTAATTCTTTTTCTATATACTTCAATGAATTTATTTCATTTGTTTCAACTGTCTGTTTTGGAATACTACATACCCTTGATATTATTTCTTCAATAATTTTTTCATCAACTATGACTTCTTCCATCTCATCATTATCATGAAGTATTCTTGCATATGACCCAGCTTCATCGATTATATCTATAGCTTTATCTGGAAGATATTTATCATTTATATATTTATCACTTAAAACAACTGCATTTCGTATTGCTTCATCTGTATATTTTACTTTATGATACTTCTCATAATTTTCTTTCAATCCATTTAATATGTTTATAGAATCCTCAATTGAAGGTTCAATTACATCAATTGTCTGAAATCTTCTTATGAGAGCCTTATCCTTTTCAAAATATTTCTTATATTCATCAAATGTAGTTGCTCCGATAAATCGTATCTTTCCTTCTGTAAGATATGGCTTTAAGAGATTTGAAGCATCTAATGCACCTCCATTTAACGCACCAGCACCTACAATATTGTGTATTTCATCTATATATACAATTGCTTTATCTTTTTTACTTATAAGGTCAAGAATTCTCTTTATTCTCTCTTCAAAATCTCCTCTATATTTTGTTCCGGCAATTACAGATCCAATATCTAATGAATACATGTTACTTTCCTTAAGCTTATTAGGAACATTTCCATCACTTATCAATTTTGCAAGTCCTAAAGTAATTGCAGTCTTACCAACACCAGCTTCTCCTACATGTACAGGATTATTCTTACTTCTTCTGCATAATATCTGTATTGTTCTCTGTAAAATATCCTTACGTCCTATTAATGGATCTAAATTTTCTTCCTGAACTTTTTTTATAAGATCTGTTGTATATTTACTTAAAAAGGCATCTTCTTTTCTAATTTTTACTTTTTCATCTTCTCCGCTTTCAGCTTTCTGTTCCTCTTTCATCTCATCAATTTCATCTTCTATTTTAGAATTATATTCTTCATCCTTATCATGGCATAGATAAAATAATAAATCTCTCTTTGTTACTCCTTCTTGAAGAAGATAATATAATGCATAACTGTCTTCAAGTGTAAAAATAGCTGCCAGTATGTGATCCACATCTATTACTTCTTTTCCGCTATATTTGACTTGTTCATCTGCTGTAAGTATAACTCTCTGAAATTCAATACTTTCTTGTGGTTCTCCATTTCCTACTGATATATAAGTCCTTATATAAGTTTTCAAGTTATATTGAAGACTATGTATATCTCCCCCACATTCCTTTATTGCGTTAGCAACTCTTTCATCAAACGTTGCTGCATATAAAAGATGTTCAGGCGTTATATATTCATTATTTCTATTTTTTGCTTCTTCATATGCCCTTAAAATTACGTCATTAAGATTACTTGTAATTTTCATATATTTAAGCCTCCTCTGTCGTCATTTTGAAAGGAAATCCCTCATTTTTAGCCATTGACATCGCTGCTGCTACTTTTGTTACTGCTATATCATAGCTATATATTCCAGCCACACCTCTGCCTTTTTTATGTACATCAAGCATTATTTTTTCTGCTTCCACAACACTTTTATTAAAAATCCTCACCAAAACTTCTATGACAAATTCCATTGTTGTGTAATCATCATTATGCATAATAACCTTATAATTTTTAGGTTTTTTCATCCTGATTTTACTCTTCTGCTTAGTAATAATCCCTGTTTCCATATTAACCTTATCACCTTCCTAAAATACTTCATATAAGATATTATAAATCTTTCTTTAATTTTATCACATATTTTAACTGATAATATAAAATGCAAAACTTGAAATGTGAAAAATAATTATAACATGTAATATAATATATGCTATTATTTATAATCAAAATAAATGAAGGATATGTTTTAGTATTAGATTAAAATATTTAAAAAATAAACATACAGAATATTTTATCATACCCTGTATGTTTATGTTTCTATTCGACACTCTGATTTTTTGTTCTAAATCTTGATGTCCATATATGTTTAATCAGTTCGCTTTCTTTCATTATATATAGTGATTCCCAATGTAAGGGCAAAACCTCCCCATAAAACCACTGCACCAACACAGAACAATGCTAATGATATTGAACTCATATAATCTCACCTTCTTTCAATAAAACATCTATATATGCTTTTCTTTCCATTCACTTCTCGTAATCATTATTGACACTATAATCCCTATAACAATAACAGACCATCCATAAGCAAATAATGCTGATATTGGATATCCTCCATAAGGATTTTTAATTTCTCCTAAGAAACTCTGTACTAACATAAATATAAGCATTGCTGGAGTAAGAAATTTTATAACCATATCCCACCACTTTCCTATTTTAAAATAAGATATTTCATTAGTGTGATTTCTTATTGTTTCAGGTTTTACAATCCACCCTATCAATATAACTTCTAATAATCCTACAACTACAATTCCATAATTATTTATAAAATTGTCAATTATGTCTAACAGATATAGTCCTGCTCCTGTTGCATATAACATACTAACTAAAAAACCTAGTACACATATTACAGTAACAACTTTTTCTCTCTTCCATCCAAACTTGTCCCTAAATGGAGCTGAAACAGCTTCTGTAAGAGAAACTGATGAAGTTACTCCTGCAAATAATAAACATAAAAAGAATAAAACTCCTAATACAGTACCTATAGTTCCCATTTCATTAAAAACTGCTGGAAATACCACAAAAGCTAATCCAACTCCACTTGAAACAACTTCTGACATTGGAACACCTTTAGCATTTGCCATAAATCCTAAGATTGAAAAAACAGCAATTGCTGATAAAAATTCAAATCCACAATTTGCAAAAGCAGTCATAAATGCACTATTATTTATATCTGTCTTTTTAGGAAGATAACTCGAATATGTCATCATTATTCCCATTGCAAGACTTAATGAAAAGAATACTTGTCCATAAGCTGCCACCCATACTTTAGGCTGCATAACCATTGACCAGTCAGGTGTAAACAATGTATTCAATCCAATAACAGCACCTTCAAGAGTAACTGATCTTACTGCGATTATTATCATTATTATAATAAGAGTTGGCAATAATACTTTATTTGCTTTTTCTATTCCACCTTTAACTCCTTTATAACAGATAAACCAGTTTATAATCCATAAAACACTTATTCCTATAAGAATTGGCCAGACAACTCCTCCAAAATCAAATGGTGAATCAGTAAGATTCAAAAAACTGTTATGAAAAAATCCATTAGAATCTTCTCCCCATGCTTTTGTAAAACTAAATTTAAAATAATTGACAGCCCAACTTAAAATCATTGAATAATAAGATAAAATTATAAATGCACTTATTGTAGGCCACCATCCAAGCCATTCCCATTTTTTGCTTGCTCTTGCCATAGCAAGTGGTGTAGAGCCTTTAAATTTGTGGCCCATACCATACTCTAAAATCAATAATGGTATTCCAGCTGTAAATATAGCAAAAAAATATGGTATTAAAAACGCTCCTCCTCCGTTTGAATATGCCACATACGGAAATCTCCATATGTTTCCTAATCCTACAGCAGATCCAACAGCAGCTAATATAAATCCCAGCTTAGACCCCCATTGTTCTCTTTTTTCTTCCATAATAATATTTCCCCCTATCACTTCAATTCCTCTTCATTTGTTTAATGATATGTCTATAATATTATAACTTATTATCAAAATCAAGCTTTTATTATCGAATTTTACCAATTTTATATGATTTGATATAATTTAATTAATATATATACAGTTTTATTAATAAATTTATCATTTAACCAAAAATAAAACTGTTTTATAAAAACTTCTTTATTTATTATAAATTGTCAATTATACATTAGATATTACTTTGACTTTCATATTTTCTTTATCTATTCCTATAACATCCTTTTCATTTATCATATAATCTTTTATTATATTAAGATTTTTCTTTGATATTATTTCTCCTGGACATATAATTGGAATTCCTGGTGGATATGGGATTATAAATTCCTTTGAAATCCTCCCTTCACATTTATCAATATCTACAGTCTCATACTCTGCTTCAAATGCTTCATATGGCTCTAATGCTTTTTTAGGAATTTCCTTTTCAAAACAATTTTTATATAAATCATATTTTTGCTCTAATTTTTCTAAATCCATATCATATACAGCTTCATATATCTTTTTAAATTCTTCTTCAGTATTAAATGGTGATAATATCAAAACTACTCCTTGTGAAAAACTCATTTCGCTTTGTATCTTTTTCTTTCTTAAATAATTTAATAATTTGTGTCCACTATAACCATGAGGAAGAATCATCAAATATCTTGTTTTATCTATATCATAATCTCCGTGTATGTAGATATCTCTTTGTGATAGAATTTTCACTTTTCCTATATCATTTATTTTATCTTTCCATAACTCTGCCATATATATAAGTCTTTTATAATCTTCTTTTCCATAAGAATCCATATAATATCTTGAATAGTCTAATGATGCCATAATAAGATATGATGGTGATGTTGTCATAAATGTCCTTAAATAAAATTCAAACTTATCATTTATATCATTCACAGTAACAAAAGCCCCTTGTGTTAGTGCTGGAAGTGTTTTATGCGCACTAAGAACAACATAATCTGCAATGGACGTCATGCTTTCTGGAAGTTCTCTGCTCATCCCAAAGTGAGCTCCATGTGCACTGTCTAATATAACTTTAAGTCCTCTATTTTTCATGTCATTTATCACATTTTTTATATTAAAGGTAATTCCAAAATAATTTGGATAAGTCAAAATTATGCCCTTTGGGTTACTGCTTTTCTCTAAAGCAGCATAAATGTTCTTATCATCTGGAGGGAGAAAAATTCCAAGTTCATCATCTATTACAGGTTCAATATAAACTGCCTTTAACTTTCTCAAAACAATAGCATTATAAATAGACTTATGACAGTTTCTTTCAACAATTATTTCATCACCTTCATTAAAGCATGCAAAAATACAGCTCAAATTTCCTCCTGAACTTCCATTGACTAAAAAATATGCCTTTTGTGAATTATATGTCTGTGCAAGAAGTTTCTGTGCTTCATCAATAACTCCTTCTGGATAATGCAGATTATCTAATGGGTCAACTTCTGTAATATCGAGCCTTCCCATTCTTTCCATAAATATTCTTCCCATTTCATCTTTTTCAAAACCCTTTCCACATTTGTTTCCCGGCATTGATAATATTAAATTTTTCTCATCATGATACTTAAATAATTCTTCTAATAATGGTGCCTTCACTATAACTTCTCCTATCTCTGTAAATTTAATAAACAACCTGTATTGAGAAATTTCTAAAAACTTTTCTTACAGAATTATATATATCATCAAGTGTAATATCATCTATAGAATCCAGCTCATCAATATATATACTATAATCTTTAAACATGGTATCATATGTAGCTAATTCTTTTGCTAAAACAATACTTTGTTCTTCCCTAAACAATCTCTTCAGTTTATAACTTTTTATTAATTTTTCTAACTTCATATCTTTAATAAAATCATCTTGTGAATTTATATTCTCTATTAATCCCTTAAGGAGATCAATCGCTTTCTCTACTTTTTCTTTTGATGTTGTAAAAGTTATCTTATACATTTTTAAATAATTTTCATGCGCAATTCTTGTAAGCACATCATAAACTAATGAATTTTTAGTCCTTAAAGTGTCAAACAATATTGAATTAACACCTTCACCAAAATATTGATTAAATATTCTAAAAGCATTTAATTCTTTATGATTAAGTTTATCTAAAGGAAAAACTGCTTGAACACGGGCATTTTTTATTCCTTCTCTCTTTTCAAAAAATATTTTATCAAGATTAATTTCCTCACTCTTACAATCATCAATCTTTAATTTGTTTTTATAAGTACTACATTTCCAATATCCAAAATACTTTTCCACTATATTCACAATTTTTTCAAATTCCACTGATGTCACAATTGAAATGGATGTATTTCCCGGAAAATAATTTTTATCATAAAATTCTTTTATATCTTTTACTGTAATTTCATCAAGACTATCCTGAGTTCCTATTATAGGTCTTTTTATTCTTCTTTTTTGAAATATATTATAAAATAATTTATCCTCACAAAATTGTTCTGCTTCCTCATCCCATTCTTCAAGTTCTTCTTTTATGACATTCATTTCCTCATTAAATCCTTTTTCATCAAAAATAGGATTCAGAAGTACATCTGAAAATAATTCTATTCCTCTTTCAATATCCTCACTTAATAAAGTTCCATAATAAATTACATATGGATAATTTGTCATTGCATTTTGAAATCCAAAAATATCACTTAATTCTTCATTTATCTTGGTTTCGCTTCTCTTTCTTGTTCCTTTATACACCATATGCTCCACTGCATGTGCAACTCCCATTTTATCGTCTTCTGCCCCAGCACCTGCATTAAGAGAAATACATATTGATGTAAGCTGATTTTCTCTATGTGAATATATTATCTTCAAGTTATTTTTTAAAATTATCTCTTTCACTCTGCTTTCTCCTTTATACTGTTTAATCTCATTACTATATTATCATTCAAACGTGTTGTCCATTAAACATAATATATATTCTAATTAACAATTTACTAAGCAATATTTTTAGTTTTACACTTCTATAAACCATTAGTTTGGCTAAGCTGTAAAATGAAAAAATAGTGATGTGGTAAATCAGCATCACTATTTTTTATATTTATTCTATTCGTTATCTACTGCTTTTAATGCTATAGCACATTCAATTCTCTTCTTCTGCATCTTACATCCAATTTCATATGGCACGTTCATATCACCATTGAAATTAACATTGTTTGCCTGACATCCACCGCTGCAATAAAATCTTGCCCAGCACTCTCTGCATTTTGGTTTATTATATATGTGTGCTTTCTTAAATTTCTTTGCTAATTCAGCATTATAAGTATCTTCATAAATATCACCTAATTTGTATTCTTCTTTTCCAACAAACTGATGACAAGGATAAACTTCTCCTTGAGGAGTTATTGCAACATATTCAAATCCTGCTCCACAGCCTGAAATTCTCTTATATACACAAGGCCCTCCCTGAAGGTCGATGTTAAAGTGATAAAATCTGAATTCATCGCCTTCTTTCTTTCTTCTCTTCATTTCATGATACAGCTTATCATAATTTTCAAATATTGTTGGAAGATCTTCTTCTCTTAACGAAAGTGGATGCTTATCTTCTAATACAACTGGTTCAATTGATAATTCTCTGAATCCTTCGTTCACCATTGCCATAACATCTTCATAAAAATCAGTATTGTCTCTGGTAAAAGTTCCTCTTACATAATAAGTCTTTCCTGGAGTTCTTCTCTTTATCATTTCCTTTATGTTTGGAACTATATCATCATAAGAACCGCTCTTATCAGGTTTTATTCTCACATTGTCATTGACTTCTTTTCTTCCATCTAATGATAATATTATATTTCCCATTTCTTTATCCATATAATCCATCATTTCTGGAGTTAAAAGTGTTGCATTTGTTGTCATTGTGAATCTTATTCTCTTGCCCCACTTTTCTTCATTTTCTCTTGCATATGCTATTATGCCCTTAATTTTATCCATAATTAATGTAGGCTCTCCACCAAATAAGTCAATTTCAATATTCTTTCTTGGACCGCTTCTCTTTATTACATAATCTATAGCTTTTTTTGCTGTTTCTACACTCATTACGCCGCCATGTCCATGATATTCTCCTTCATCTGCAAAACAATATTTACATCTTAAGTTACATCCATGTATTACATTTAAACATATAGCCTTTATATAGTCTCTGTCATCCATTGAACTATGTGCTATTTCTTCATATTTATCTTCTGAATAAAGTATTCCTTCTTCTGCCAGTTCCTGAATTTCATCATAAGCTTCTGAAAGTTCATCTAAGTCATATTTTCCTTTTAGTCTGTTCAAAACATCTTTTTTATTCTCAAGTTTATCATCATCTAATATATCATAAACCAGTTCATCAACAACATGCACAGCTCCTGTATTTACATCTAAGACAAAATAATTGTCATCCTGTTTAAACTTATGTATTAATGCCATTTTAAATTCCTCCTAAATACTACTCATAATATATACTGCAATTAACAATGTACAATTT
The DNA here is from genome assembly GCF_934754915.1 of uncultured Clostridium sp. Lineage (GTDB taxonomy): Bacteria > Bacillota > Clostridia > Clostridiales > Clostridiaceae > Clostridium. The sequence goes on along the minus strand of NZ_CAKVKB010000032.1, from coordinate 21,644 downwards.
GCTGGTACACAAAAATGCAATTAATGAAGTTCTTATGAATAACTTATACTGCAACATATATGTAAAGCCGTAAAACGGCTAACAATCTTTCCTAAAAACAAAATTTAAGGGGCTGTCGCACAAAGATTAAATCATACCATATATAGTATCAAATAACTTAATCAATATACTATACAGGATAGCGGGTTTCCTTAATGTGACAGCTCCATCTAAAGTCTTTAATTTATAGTCATCAGTCATTGATAACTTTTACCCATAATTAAAGTAAGCAGTAACTTTTCAGTTACTGCTCTTAAAAATTAGTTTTCGCATTCTAAGTTTGCAACTGTGCAAGAAGTCTTACAAGCTGATTGGCAAGAGTTTGCACATTCTTTACAGCCTGGTTTGCATAAACTGTTTTTTATATTTGGTTTGTTTATTGTTTTTATGTGCTTCATTTAAAAAGCCCTCCATTCAAATTTTCTTCAACCATTATACCATTATTAGGACAAATTCTCAATGGTTAAATCTCTACTTCATAATTGGAATTGAAATATATCTGCTATATTTTGAAACTTTTTATTATATTCTGAAGCCTTTCACTGCTTTCCTTAACTTTTCCAACTCTTTCAAGCACAGCTTCTGAATTTTCTTCTGTTTTATTAGATTCTTTTAATATATCCTCTGTACTTATTGCTATTTCACTATTTAGTCTGCTTATTCCTGAAACAGATTCAACTATACCATCAACAGATGCATTAAGTTCTTCTGATGTCGCACCTAAATCTGATGCTACATCTTTATAATAAGTCGCATCATTTTTATACTGGTCAGCTATATCTAACATCTTATCATAATCAGGTATTACTATATCATCAACAAATTTCAGTATTCTTTCTGATTCAAAACTTAAATTATTGACAGATTCAACAACTCCGCAGCTTACAGACTGAATTTTATCTATTGCTTTTTTAGAATCTTCTGCAAGTTTTCTTATCTTCTCAGCAACTACTGCAAATCCCTTTCCATTTTCTCCAGCCCTTGCTGCTTCTATTGATGCATTTAAAGCAAGCAGGTTAGTCTGTTCTGATATCTGTAAAATCGCTTCTGATAGATTATTTATCTCCTCAACCTTCTTGACTTTTTCAATGGCATCTGAAAGTTCTCTTTCAACATCTTCATATAATGAGCTGGCATTATTTTTGGATATTTCTGTATCAGATTTCATTCTTAGTGCTCTCTTTTCTATATCTTCTGTGCTTTTAGTTGCTTCAATTGCTTTATCAGCAGTTTTTTCAACTGCATTTTTTATTTCATCTGCTATGCTGCTTACTTGCTTAGTTGACAATGCTGTATTTTTTGCTCTCTCTGTAATGTTTTTTATCAAGTCTGCTATATTATCTATTCTATTATTCAATAAAATCATATTTTCATTTGTTTCATTTATATAGTTTCCTATATTTTCAGTTTCTTCTTTAGTTCCAAGAATTGTTCTCCTAAAATCCTTTTGTATTGTTTCAGTAGCATATGTTATCTCTTCTAGTTCATCCTTAAATCTTTTATCAATATTATTCTCCAATTCAGATTTTCCAGCATTTTCTCTAAAATCACCTGATGCAAATTTTTTAAGATGTTCAATAGGCTTAAAAAGACGATTTGATATTATGATTATGCATACAGCTACAACTAAAATACCTATTATCATTACTGCTACAAATCCCATGACAATATAATTTAATCCTCTTGTTAATTCACTCTTTGGCACAGCAAGACATAATGTCCAGTCTGCTTTGTCAATATGATTAATAACAAAATATTTCTCTATATTATCATAATCATTCATAAATACACTTCCATCATAATCTCCATTTAATATGTCTGATAATCCTTTGTATATACCATTTCCAGCATCATCAATATTAACACGGTTCTCTTTAGAAAGATATTCTTCATTTACATGTGTCATAAAATTATTATCTTCATCCAATAAAAATGCATAACTATTTTTTTCTGAATTTATTTTATCTACTGTATTTATAATTTCAGATATTCTTATATCCGCACCTGCAACCCCTACTTTTTGTCCATCTATTTCAATTGGAACAGAAATGGTAATCACCATATCTCCTGTAATTGTATCTACATAAGGTGATGTATATGTAATTTTTCCATTTTTAATTGCATTTTTATACCAATCTCTAGTTGTACAATCAAAACCTTCTGGAATATTTTCATTTTCACCACTTATAATAAGTGTTTTATCTTCAAAACCTGTATAATAAAGTATTACAGTATCTTTTGAACTATCAAATTTTTTGTCAAGATAACTCTTCATATATGAAACATCAGAATCACCTTGAATCTCTGCTTCTTCTTTTATTGATTGAAGCTTGATTTCTTCATCATATAACCAGTTATTAATATTATCTGCATACCTTTGTGAAATCTCATGTTGTTTTTCTTCAGCTTTATTCATTATTATTTTATTGGAAATATAATAACTTACTGAAGATACAAATATCATTACTATAGCTATTATAACAGTAATTGAAATAATTAATTTTCCCTTAATTGTTCGTGCAATCACATTATGCGAAATTTCTACTCAAAACTAAGCAAAAATTTCTTTCCCCCTCTCATAAAACCTTTCATATTTACTCCTATACATCATATATTATCAAATTTTTCCATTAGATTCCATGTTTTTCTATAAACTCAAAAATAAGATGTTCTGAATAATCAAAACATCTTATTAAGCAAATAATAATTTTTTACTATTACAATTTTATTATAAAGAAATAACTCTATTTAATAATTCATTATTTCTCTTTATGAATTTATCCATTTCATCTGCTTCTAATTCTTTATTTGCAATTTTTGCTAAATCAAAAATATGCTCACAGATAAACTTAACATCTTCCTTTTTAGAATCATCTTTAGCTGCTTCAACAAGTTTCTTTACAAGAGGGCTATTGTTGTTAACAACTAATGTTTCTTCTTCCTTAAACATTCCCATTGCACCCATTCCAGCTTGTGCATACATCTTGCTCATTTCTGCCATTCTTCTTGATTCTTCTGAAATTAATATCATAGCTGAAGTCTTTTCATTTTTTAATCCCTCAACTGAAATTTTAGGTGCTTTGTCTCCTAATGCATCTTTAAATACATCTTCTATCTCTTTGTTTGCATTCTTTTGAGCTTCATCATTTTCATCAGCCTTAGTTCCTAAAGTATCAGAAATATCTGAATCAATTCTCTTGAATTTAACTCCATTTTCATGCATTTCCAAGAATGTGATGAAATGATCATCCAATGTACAATCTAAAATCAATGCATCAAGATCATATTCTTTAAACATCTTTATATATTGTGACTGCTGTTTTTCATCATTAGCATAATATACTTTATTTTCATGCTTTTCTTTATTGGATTCAAGGTAATCATGTAATGTTACAAATTCACCTTTTAAGTTCTTGAATATTATTATATCTTTAATCTTTTCATAGAACTTTTCATCTCTCAAGCATCCATATTTAATGAATATCTGAATATCTGGCCAGAATTTATTGAATTCTTCCCTGCTGTTTTTGAACAAGTCAACTAATTTATCTGCAACCTTTTTGATTATATGGTTGGAAATCTTAGCTACATCCTTATCATTTTGAAGGAAACTTCTTGAAACATTTAATGGTAAATCAGGGCAGTCAATAGTTCCTTTTAATAATAGAAGGAATTCTGGTATTACTTCTTTAATATTATCTGCAACAAAGACTTGATTATTATAAAGTTTTACCTGGCCTTCTCTTATTTCAACTTCATGAGTTAATTTAGGGAAATATAATATACCTTTTAAGTTAAATGGATAATCTACATTTAAATGAATCCAGAATAAAGGTTCATTAAAGTCCATAAATACTTTTCTATAGAATTCTTTATATTCTTCGTCTGTACATTCACTTGGCTTCTTCATCCATAGTGGATGAGTATCATTTAAAGGTTTTGGTGCTTCAGGTTCTACTAATTCCTGATATTCTGTTCCATCTTCTTTTTTCTTAGTCTCATATTTAGGTTCTTCCTTTGGTTTATTTTCATCTTCTAAATATATTTCAGTTGGAAGGAATGAACAGTATTTTTCTATTATCTGTCTTACTTTATATTCTTCTAAAAATTCAGTACTGTCATCATCAAGATATAGAGTTATTGTAGTACCTCTTGTTTTTCTTTCATCTGAAGCTGCTATTTCATATTCTGTACCGCCTTCACATACCCACTTTACTGGCTCAGCATCTTTCTTAAATGAAAGTGTATCTATCTGAACTTTTGTAGATACCATGAATGTTGAATAAAATCCGAGACCAAAATGACCTATTATGTCTTTTCCTTCATCCATTTTGTCTTTATATTTTTCCATAAAATCTGTTGCACCAGAAAAAGCAACCTGATTTATGTATTTTTTAACTTCCTCTTCAGTCATACCAATACCGTTATCACTGAATTTAAGTGTTTTCTTTTCCTTATTCACAGAAACAGTAACCTTATATTCTTCATCATCAGCCACTTCAGCTTCGCCTATTGTAGCAAGTCTTTGAAGTTTGCTTATGGCATCACATGCATTACTTATAACTTCTCTTATAAAAATGTCCTTATCAGAGTATAGCCATTTCTTAATAATAGGAAATATATTCTCTGTATCAATTGAAATATTACCATTTTCTTTTATCATTTTATAACCACTCCTCTAATCTTTCTAAGTCTAAAATATATTTTATATCTAAGGTAATTAATTGTCAAACTGCCAAAATAGGGACAGCATAATTATCTGCTGTCCCTTAAATATATAATCATTTTTCATCTATTCTACCATATATAATATCAAATCCATTATAATTTTTATGATCAACATATATAAATTCATATTCTTTCTCTAAAACTATATTTAATTTACTAATTAAATTCATTATCTATTACATTCTTATATGAGATATATGTTCCATACAAATATCCGCCATAAACAATAATTATGATAAACGCTGTTACTAAAATAGAACTTAATTGATTAGAAGTCCCAAAAGCCATTAAATAACTATTTACAGCTCTAACTCCAATTATTGAATGAACAATTGCAAGACTTAATGGAAACATGAAAAATACAGCTACCTGAGTAAATATACTCTTATTAATCATTGATTTTGATGCTCCAATCTTTCTAAGAGAACTATATCTGTCAATTGATTCATTACAAGATGAAAGCTGCTGAAGTGCTAATACTGCCGCACTTGAAATAAGGAATACAATTCCAAGATATATTGCGATAAATAACACAAGTATTGAAAGACCTCTGCTTGCATCCATACACATCTGCCTTGTCATTCCATATAATGCAAATCCTCTTTCTTCATCAATTTTTCTCTGTTCACTATAATCCCTGAAAGATTCTTTGTTCAATATCTCAGTAAGTTTTTCTTTTTCTGCTTTTTTATCATCTTCACTGCCTTTAAAATTTATATTTACAATTTGTTCAGAAATATACACATCATTCTCTTCTATTAATTTATCTGGAACTATCAAAGAAAATGCTGTACTTGCTACTGGAGTAGTATATAAACAATCATCCATAACCTTTTTTTCCTTGATCACATATTCTTTCCCATTTATGTTTATACTATCTTCATTTTTCACAAATTTATCAGCTAAATCTTTCAATGCATCATAGTTATTAGCAATAAGTATTTCATCATCTGATAGTTCCACGGGTTCCTTACCCTGCATTTTTCTAGCTTCATTAAAACCAGAAATAGATATCATATTTATAGATTTTCCAAAAGCTGGACCATTAAGCATATCTATTATTGACGTACTAGATTTATCTGCATATTTTAATAACAGTTTTCCAGGAGTCACACTGTTTTCTAAAGTATATGTTTTTAATATCATGCTGTCACAATTTCCATTTAAATCATATCCAAGAGATTCTATGGCTTTTATTGGATCTTCTATACTTTCATTCTCATCAATAGAATAACAAGAGATTGATGCATCAAATTGTGTTGATTTTTTTAATGTTGATTCCATAGAATCTTTTACTGCAAGACCACAAGCAAGAGCCCCTATAGTTACAAGAAGCATTAAACATATTACAGTCATTGATATAAAATTTGTATTGAATTTGCTTGATATTTGTCTTATGCTGAAACTGTTTAATTTATTGTAATAAATATCTGATTTTTTTGATATAATGTAAAACAATACAGATGAAATTCCATAAAAAAATAATAACGTTCCAACAATTCCCAAAATTATAGAAGCTTTAAATTCAAATTTAGTATAATCAAGACTAGAAATTCCTATATAATGATATGCAAAAACTAGTATTATAATCGATAAAATAAATATTGTAGCTGAAACATATATATTTCTAATCTTTATTTTTTCATTTTTTCTTCCTGCACTTAGAAGATTTATAAGTTTATATTTTGATACACATATAATATTGAAAATCATGACAATTACATACATGAATCCAAAATATACAATTGTCTTAATAATGGCTTCATATGAAATAGTAAAACTATATTTAGACATTTCAAGTACAAAAAGTTTTGCTGTAAGTATAGAAAGGAACTGTGCAAATATCAATCCAAGAACAAGACCTGCTACAAGGGATATAATTCCTATATAAAAAGTTTCGAGAAACAATATAGTTGACATTGCTCTTTTTCTCATTCCAAGCATCATATACAATCCAAATTCTTTTTTTCTTCTTTTAATAAGAAAATTTGTTGCATATATAATCAGGCATCCAAGTATTACTGATACTCCAATAGAAAGAATTGACATCATTTGATTTAGTAAATCTACATACTGTTTCTGACTTGCATTCAGTTCACTTAAAATGCTTTGTGAACTAATTGAATTAAAACTGTAAAATATACTTACAGCAAAAGTTAATGTCAGAAAATAAACTGTATAATCTTTAATACTTTTCTTAACATTATTAAACGCCATCTTAAAATACATCTTTAGAATCACCTCCAAGTATTGTTACAACATCTATAATCTTGTTGAAGAATTCCTTTCTTGAATCTTCTCCCCTTACAATTTCATTGAATATCTTTCCATCTTTTATAAATAAAATTCTGTGTGCATAACTTGCTGTAAATGCATCATGAGTTACCATTAAAATTGTTGCTTCTAATTCATTATTTAATTTTTCTATAGAGTTTAAAAGCATTTTTGCTGATTTTGAATCCAACGCTCCTGTAGGTTCATCAGCAAGTATTATTTTAGGATTGTTTACAATAGCTCTTGCTGCTGCAACTCTCTGTTTTTGTCCTCCAGACATCTGATATGGATATTTATTAAGCACTTCTGATATTCCAAGATTCTGCGCTGCTTTGTCAACAAGATTTTCAACTTCTTTTCCTTTCTTTCTTGCAATCGTTAAAGCTAATGCTATATTTTCAAATGCTGTCATGGTATCAAGAAGATTAAAATCCTGAAATATAAACCCAAGTTTGTTTCTTCTGAAATTCTCCAGCTTTCTTCCCTTAAGTCTTGTTATATCATCTCCATCAATTGTAATTGAACCTGTAGTAACATTATCTATAGTGGAAATACAGTTAAGCAGTGTAGTTTTTCCACTTCCAGATGGCCCCATTATCCCAACAAATTCTCCTTTTTCAACTCTGAAACTTATATTGTCAATAGCTTTTGTAATATTATCTTTATTTCCATAATACTTTTCTATATTCTCAACTTTTAATATGCTTTCCATTCTTTATTTCCTCCAAACTTCAATCTATGTTTATATTATAGGATGTCAAAAGTTTTTTTCATATCGATTAATCTTTCACTACTCTTACAATTTTGTAAGATAAAAAATCAGGGATGCTGCATTAAAGATTATGTCTTTCAATATCTAGCATTATTCTTTTAAATCAAAATAATGTTGGATATTGTATGTAATCTAATCTTTATGCAGCATTCCCTGTCATATAATAATTTAAACCTATATTTTTAGCGCATTTTTTCAGAATAGTTATTTTTTAATAATCAAACTGCTTAATAACTATATCAAAGAAATCTTGTAAATTAGCAATTATGCCTTATTAATTAGAATCTATACTAATAAATACTTTTGTTCCAATTCCTGATTTAGATGTAAGTTTTAATTTCAATCCAAGCTTTTCACAAAGTTTATTGCACAAATAAAGGCCAATTCCTGTAGATTTACCATAAATCCTTCCGTTTTCTCCTGTGAATCCTTTGTCAAAAACTCTATTAATGTCGCTTTCAGGAATCCCTATTCCATTATCCTCTATAACCAATTCAGCTTTTCTCTTAACCTCTTTCAATTTACTTGTTTTCTCTGCTTCATAATTCTGAGCAAGATAAATTTTTATTTCTGCATTTTCCTTTCTTTTGTATTTTATTGAATTTATTATTATCTGATTTATTATAAATTTGACCCATTTAGCATCACTTGTAACTGCTATATCTGTACTGCTGTCAATACTCAATTTAATTTTTTTGTTTATAAATTCTCTTCTATTTTCCCTTACACACTCATTTATGATACTCTTAAGATTAAATTCTTTAATTATGTAATCTTTATTAAAGTCTGTACTTCTAGAATAATACAATGCTTGTGTTATATATCCATCTATTTTATTCATTTCATCTATGAGCGCATATTTATCATTTGAAATACTATTTTCAAGAATCATTTTTGATGAAGCTATTGGAGTTTTTATTTCATGAACCCAAGTTTCTATATATTCGCGATAATCGCTTTGAAGATGCTTATAATAATTTACCTCTTCATGCATATTCCTATCTGCGTCTTTTAATATATTATAAAAAATTCTTCCTTCATAGTAATTAGGTTTTTTTATAATTTCTGACAACAGATATTTTTTATCAAGATTCTGGCTTATGTCATTTATCTGTCCATAAAATCGCCTTCCCTGTATGTATTGAATTACAATGTATATTAAAAGTGGTGAAAACCATATGAGAAAAATACAGAATAAAATAATATTTGGAATATGAGCTATCTTTAAAAAGACTACTGCTAAAATATATATGATAAAATTCATTATAAAATATGGAGCTTTTGAAAAAATATAATCTTTAAAATTCATAGCAATATATAACCAATTCCTCTCTTTGTTTCTATTCCATTCTTAAATCCCAAATCATCTAATTTCTTTCTAAGTCTTGTAACATTGACTGACAGAGTATTATCATCAATAAAAAGATCTGAATTCCATAAATAATCCATCAAATCTTCCCTGCTTACTATATTTTCTTTATTTTTCATTAAACATGATAATATTTTAAATTCATTTTTGCTTAAATCAGTACTTTTTTCTGCATATGTTACCTCACCTTTATTCATGTTAAGTTTAAGACCTTTATGTTCCAATATATCCTGAACTTTTCCAGCTCCACTTCTTCTAAGCAGTGAGCCTATTCTTGCTAAAAGCACCTGAGTATTATATGGCTTACTAACAAAATCATCAGCTCCTAAATTCATGCTCATTATTTCATCCATATCACTATCTCTGCTTGTAACTATAATAATTGGAATACTGCTGTTTTTCTTTCTTATTTCTCTGCATATAAAATATCCATCATAATATGGAAGATTTACATCAAGAAGTATTAAATCTGGTTCATCTTTTAATACAATTTCAATTGCATTTTTATAGTCATCCATTCCATAAGCTTCATATCCATATCTTACTAGAAATTCAATAAGCTCCTTTTTTAAATTTTCATTATCTTCAATAATCATTATCCTAGACATTTTAACTCTCTTCCTTTATCATTTACTATTTTTTTGCAGCATACATTTTTTGTAAACATACATTCATTATATATGTTTCAATTTACAATGTACAATGAAGAAGGAAATCTTTTCAATATTTCTTTAACTTTTTTACATATATTCATATAAAATTTAACTCTTTAACAACATATATTAGAATTTAATTTGACTTAATATACTTTCAACTTATAGTATATATAAAAGGATGTGATTATATATGAACAATTTACCTATACCAGTTTCATGGACAGAATTTAAAAATAACGTTTCAATAAGATTTAACAATATTTTAGATGGATTTGATAAATTTGAGAACTTCACTATTGATGGAAATTTTTCAGAAAACAGTGAAGCATGCCTAATAAATTTCCTTCTTCAAGTATTTGAGGAAAATGATAATGAATGTTATATTGATTTCTATATAAATAAATTAAATGAAATAGAAATAAAAAATCTAATGAATCTAATTGATGAAAATGATAAAACTTTATTGAATTCAATTATTTCAATTAAACATAATGATGTTTATTACAAAATAACTGATAAAAATCTTATCCCCTTTTTTGCTAAACTGAACATAAAAGAACTTTTCTTTGTAACTTTTTATTTTACTAAAAAACCTGTAACAGTATGGGGAAATTATAATTTGAAATTTCCATGTTTTTTTAATGATGATAAGACTCTCAGTGAAATTTATGATATTGCATATAAATTGAACATTATAAAAAATATATAAGCATATATTTACAATTAGTAATATACAATTGACAATGAATAGTAAAATCTTTTCAACATTTCTTTAACTACTATGTAATTTTATTATTAGAAGATATATTAAGTTTTATAAACAAGCCTGCTTTGCATACTGTGTTTTTCTATGAGTTATTAAAAAAATATCAATAGATTATTAATAAATTTCCTAAAAAAATTCTTTCCCCACAAGTGGGGAAAGATACAAATTATTCACCAAGATGACTTTCTTCAAATTTTTCATTAAATTTCTTTATCAATTTAGTAAAAGGTGTTTTCAAGAATACACCTATTAATAATGAAAGTACTGCAAATACTGCGAGTATTGACAGATTTTTTACAACAACCATCTTTACAATTCCTCCTATTGTTTCTCTCATTAAAGAAACTGTATATGTAAATGGCAAATATGGATGTATCTTTTGGAAAAACACAGGTGTAAGTTCTACTGGAAATGTTCCACTTGAACCTCCAAGCTGAAGGACAAGAAGTACAATACATACAACCTTTCCAACATTTCCAAATACAGAACATGCAGTATATATAATCAATCCAAACATCAATCCTGTAATTATTGTTACCAATACAAATAAGATTGGATTCAAACAATATATATTCAATATCCATAAATCTCCAACTGATACAATAACACTTTGAATTACTGCCAATGTCAAAAACAACAGCATCTTTCCAAAATAATCTTCTGTTATTCCAGCTGCATATCCAAAAATCTCTTTTCCTGTTTTCCTGCTTTCTATATGTTCTTCATTATTATCAATATTGAAAGTCCTGCTTCTATTTTCTTCAGCTTCATGAGGATTCACAGATAATAAAGAAACTAAAAATAGTCCTCCAGCCCATAATGATAAAGTTGTATAAAATGGAGTCATTGCTGTTCCATAATTACCCATAGGAAATACCTGTTCTTCTATCAAATTAACTGGTTCAGCTAAAAAATCGCTTCTTTCTTGAATATCATTTTTTAGCAGATCTAATAATTCTGTAAAATCTCCGTCATTATTTACTTTATCCATTTTATCTATAATGCTATTCAGCATTTCTTCTGCTTTAGGTAATTTTTCTTTTATATATTCTATTCCTGAAATTCCTTTATCCGCACCTTCATATGCTGTATTCAATAAACTGCTTACATCTGGAAGCTTTTTTTCTGCTTCATCAAGAACACTTATTATATTATCACTTGTAGCATATGCACTATCTATAATACTGCTTATCTTATCTGCAATATCACTATCATATTTAGAATATAAAGATGATGAAATTGAATTTACACTGTCTGCAAGGGTCTTTATATTGTTTAATACGGATAAGTCTACTGTCTCGCCTGAATTTATAGCTTCTTTTAATTTTGAAAGATACCCCTGTAATGTATTTATTGATGAATTTATATTATTCAGCTGCTCAATTGTTTCATTTAATTTAGGATTTAATTTATTCATCTTCTCCATAATATTTATTAATGATGTTGTTAACTCTTTAAGACTATTTAACCTTCCATCAAGATTTTCTATCATCTCCGGAGCCTTTTCACTTCCTGAATTTATGGCTTCTATAATAGCAGATGAATAATCTGATATTCCTCCTGATATTTCATTAAGCAGCCTTATGTCTTCTTTTATAGTTGGTGATAAATCATTTAAACTGCCTTTAGATGTTGATAAAAAATTCTTTATCTGACTGCTTAAATTTCTGCTGTTATTTATTGTTTCCTCCATTAATGGTATATCATCATTAATTTTCTTTGTAAGATCTTTAAGCTGAGCTGCTCCATTATAAGCAAGATCTACAGTAGCATTTATATCATCAAATTTCCCCTGGACTTCTTTTAATAGATTATATGCATTAGTTATCTTAGGTTTTGCATTTTCAATCTCTATTCCTATGCTTTTACTTGCTGTAAGAAGAGTCTTGCTGACAGTTTCAACCAATGTCTTATTTATATTTTCCTGAACACCACTTGCTCCTTTAGATGTGAGTTTTGGCGCAATTGCATTTATCTTTTCATTAACCCTATATATGATATCTCCCTTTTTTATATCACTTGTTATAATTGATGTTATATCCTTTGAAAACTGTGGAGGAATTGTTATTGTTGCATAATATTTTCCTTCTTCAAGCATTTTTTCAGCTTCATCGCTATCAATGAACTGCCATCCCATAAGATCATTTTCTTCCAAACTTTCAACTATCTGATTTCCTATATTAATTTCCTCTCCATTGAGATCAGTTCCTGCATCATTATTTACAACTCCAATTTTTATTTTACTTGTAGCCTCCTGGCCATAAGGATCCCATGATGCTGCTATATTGAACCATGCATATAAAGATGGAAGTATGCACAATGCCGCTATCGTTATAAATGCAGCATAATTCGTAACTATATTTCTTATATCCGTTTTATAAATATTCCAAATCCTCTTCATATAATATACACTCCTAATAATGCTGAATATTTATTATTAGTCTTTGTATTTTTGAGTCTATTATTCCGTAATTCAATAAAAACCTAAAATAAATAGCATACACAGCCTATTAATTCTAAAATCCAATAAGCTATGTATGCCATAATTTATAATATAATCCTGAATACAGCTACTGATATTATTCCTGTTATCACAGTAAGCAGTAAATCCTTTTTCTTTACTGAAACTATTATTGTTAGCACTGCTGCCAAAAGTTCTGCATAATGCGTGCTTACTGCCAGTTTATTATCTCCTGTCAAAAGTTCAACTGCAATCAATGCTGATAATATTGATATTGGTATATACTTTAAAAACTCTTCAACTTTTTTATTCAACTTAAGCTTTGATAATACTGTTATTGGCAGTACCCTTGGAAGAACTGTCACAATTCCTCCTCCTATTATTACACTCCATACATATGTATTCATATTTTTTCTCCTACCATAACTCCTGATAATGCTCCTGCTATTGATGCTATAATTACTCCAACACTTGTATCCACAAAGCTTGTAGATATTATAAGAACTATAATAGATACAGAAATTATTATACATGCTTTCTTTATTTTTACGTTTTCTATTGATGAAATTAAAAGTCCAATAAACATTGCTGTCAAAGCAAAATCCAATCCATACTTTTTATAATCAGGAATAAGATTTCCTATTAAAACTCCAGCTCCTGTAGCTATTATCCAATTTATATATGCTGTTATATTGAGCCCAGTCATCCACCAGAAATCTATTTTTTTATCCGTCATCCCTTTATTGGATGCAACCAGAAAAGTTTCATCTGTTAGAAGGGCACCTATTGATAAATTTTTTACAAATGTATTATGCTTAAAATATGGTGCCATTGAAGCACTCATAAATATATGCCTTAAATTAACAAAAAATATAGTAAATATTATTCCTAATGGAGATGCACCTGAAGCAATCATTCCTGCTCCAATAAACTGTGAAGAACCAGCATATACAAATGTGCTCATTCCAACAGCCTGCCAGAATGTCAAGTTACATGACCTGCATAAAATCCCACAGGCTAATCCAATACTTAAATATCCCAGTATTGTGGGAATACAATCCCGCACTCCCTGAAAAAACTGTCGTCTTTTTGATACTTCTTCATCTTTAATATTCAAATCATCTATCTGCTCCATATTTAATCCCCTTTTATTCTGATGACTTACAATAAACTTTCTGTCAAAAATTATCATTTTTTAGTATTCTACCTTTTATATCTTAGTTTGTCAATCAAATTTATATATTTTAAGAATAAAATGGCAATATAAAAATATCTCTGTTTATGAGCAGTATACTTTAATTATTGAACTCAATATAACTTTGTATTTAATATTAATGTATATTGCAAAGATTTTATCATTTGTCATAAATTATGCATTGTTAACTGAAACCTATATGTTATCATTGTTATATGCAAAAATTTAAAAGGGGTGTTTATAATTTGAAATTAAAAGTACTTATTGACAATAATACCTATATTGATGAATATTATCTTGGAGAACCTGCTGTTTCTTTTTATATTGAAGATGAAGGAAAAAAATTTTTATTTGATGCTGGATATTCTGATGCTTTTATAAAAAATGCTGAAGCCATGAATATAGATTTAAAAAATTTAGATAAGATAATAATTTCTCACGGACATGATGATCATACAAGAGGATTGAAATATTATTTTAAATATAATAATAAAACAATAAATCTTCTTTCCCATCCTTTAGCTTTTAAAGAAAAAAGATTTAATGACCTTAAAATATGCTCACCAATTCTAGATAATGAATTGAAAAATCTGTGCAGCCTTACATTTTCCAAAACGCCTATTAAAATAAGCAGTAACATAACTTTTCTTGGAGAAATACCCAGTTCTAATAATTTTGAATCAAGAAAAATCATAGGAAAAACACTCATAAATTCCAAATGGACAGATGATTATGTCATTGATGACACTGCACTTGTATACAAAAATCCTGATGGTATATTTATAATAACAGGATGTTCCCATAGTGGCATATGCAATATTATAGAATATGCTAAAAAAGTATGTAATGACAATAGAATTCTAGGTGTAATTGGAGGCTTTCATCTTTTTAATATTGATGACCAGCTTAAAAATACCATTAAATATTTTAAAGATAATAACATTACTAATCTATATCCATGTCATTGTACTTCATTTTTAGTAAAGGCACAAATTCATAAAAATATACCTATAAAAGAAGTAGGTGTAGGCATGGAGCTGGAATTATAATTCTACTCTTCTAAATATCCTTTAAATAATGTGCTTTTTCCTCCTGTAAGTTTTCTTTTAGAAAAAATATCATAAAATCCTGAAATAGAATAACTAGTGACCATAACCAATATTATGGCCATTAGTTCTTTTGAACCAAAATATTCAACAGCCATAGCTATACACGTTATAGGAAGAGATTGAGCACTGCAGAATACACCAATCATTCCAAGTGCTGCAGTAGATTCCACAGGAAGATTAACAAATTCTGATACAGCACTTCCAAATGTTGCACCTACAAAAAAAGTAGGATTTCCTCTTCCTCCTTGAAATACCGAACCTAAAGCTACTGCAGTAAAAATTATTTTCCATACAAATTCAGAATAACTTACTCTGCTTTCAAAGGATGCATTTATAAAACTCTGACCCAATCCATTATAATTATCACCTGCTATAAAAAACAATATTATTGTTATTATTCCTCCAGCAATTCCTTTAATCATTGGATTTTTAATAAATAATCCATATACTTTTGAACTGTTATCAAGAACATAATTGAACAAAATTCCAACAGCTCCAAATAATATTCCTAGTAATACCAGTTTACATATGAACATAAGTGAATATTCTCCAAAATTAAGATTGGGATATGTTATGTGCTTATTTCCTATAATAATAGATATCCTTTCAGCAACTACACTTGTAAGAAATGCTGGAATAAGAGATTCATAATTAAAGCTTCCTTTAATCACAAGCTCCATTCCAAGTATTGCACCTGTAAATGGCACATCATAAAGCACTCCAAAAGCACTTCCAACTCCACTTATTACTAATGTCCTCTGTTCTCCTTTGCTAAGTTTCAATTTTCCTGCAATAAAATCTGCAAAGGTACCCCCAATTGCTACTCCAGCTCCTTCTTTACCTGCTGAACCTCCAAATAATGTTGTTAAAAGTGAACCAGCAAATACTACTATGCTCATATAAAATGGTATATCTCCAGAAGCCTTAACAACTTCTGATTTTAATAAATTTTCTCCTGAATAAGCATTTCTCTTTACTTTCACATATATAAATGCAATAATGACACCTGCTAATGGAAGAAAATATATAAGATAATTATTTTCTTTTCTATAATCATTTGCTTGCTTCAATATTATATTGAAATATCCAACTGTTGCTCCAACTGCACATCCTAATATTATGCTTAAAATTACCCATTTAAATATGTCAGCACATAAATTTTTACATAACAATATAGTATTCTTTTTGATATCATTTCTGTATTCCATAACTTACTCCTAAGCTTTTTTCTACTGCTTAGTATGCTTCTATAATAAATTTTTATACTTTACATCCTTTCAATTGACAATGAATGTTGAAATATTTAAAAGATTTCTTTTGTTAATATTTTAGGATTTTTCATATTGACACAAAAAAATCAAACTAACATATAATTGTGGATATTTCATAATTATAATTTTATATAATCTAGTTCAAGATATAATGTCTACAGTTATTTTAAGATATACTATATGTTGAGTTTTGTATTTACGCTAATATGAAAAATCTTCAATTAAACGTAATCAAAATACATAATGTCTTAATAATCATTAAATGTTCAAATTCAATTTTACTATTAGACTCTATACCAATGTTTTAAATTCATATCCATTATTTTTAAAATACTTAATTATTTCTGGAAGACTCTTTGCAGTTTCTTCTTTTCCATAAGTATCATGCATTAATATTACCACAACTTCCTTTCCCTCTGCGCTTTCTATTGCACACTGAACCAGTTCATCAGCATTTTTCTTTTTTCCTTCTGCATCTTTGCTTAATGCATTCCAGTCAATGCTTGCCATATTGTTTTCTTTTAAATACTCATTTAATGAATCCATGCCCTTCCATGACATATAACCTCCCGGACATCTTAAGACCCTTGTTGAAAAATTTTCTCCAAGTATTGATTTTAATAATTCTTCATTTTTATCATAGTCAGATTTAAATGATTCAAGATTTAATGTCCTTCCCGGATAAAGTATGGAATAATCATGTGAATATGAATGATTCCCTATTGCATGTCCATTTTCAAATTCTTTTTTAACTAGATTTTTAGCTTCTTCTCCCCCATCTTCTATAGACTGTCCCATAAGAAAAAAAGTAGCTTTAACCTTATATTCATCTAGTATCTTTAATATTTTAGGTGTTACTGTAGTTGATGTTCCATCATCAAATGTAAGAAATACTATTTTATCTCCTTGATTGTTATAATCACCTTTCTTCAATTTTTCTGCTATTTTTACCGCATCATAAGAATATTTTCTTCCTTCTTCATTTACCCCCACAAATTTATCTGCTTTTTCATCATCACTTCTGCTCTCTTGTGCATCAGAATCACTATCATTCTGACTATCCTTATTGATATTTTGATTTTGGATAGCTGCATTTGTTGTTCCAGATATCTCATTTTGATTAGCATATGCTTTATTTAAAGCCCCATTAAAAATAAATATGCACATAACTAAAAACAGCATCATCCTGATTGCTGTCTGCCTGATTTTTTTTCTGCCACATATCTTTTCTAAATGTCTTATATAAAATTCTGCCTTTTTATCCAGCTTTCCAATTAATGTATTTGTTTTTCTTATTTCACTTTGTTCTTTTTTCTGAATTTGATCTAAGGTAATCTTTATAATTCTTTTAGTATCCTCTTCCTCGTCCATCTTAATCTGAACCTGATTTATGGCTTCAATACACTTCTTTATGCTTTTTTCATTATCAAAACTTTTATTTTCAAAATCGCTCATAATTTTCTCTCCCAGATATTATATATTACAATTATCTTTTTGCATTTCAAATTTTGTATTCTGCATGTATCAGATAAATTTTAATCTTAAAATATCATTAAATTTTAAATTTTTTAATTCAGAATATATTTATTAAACCAACAATGAAATTTATCAATTCATTATGTTTATCTATATTTATCTGATTTGTAATATAGAACAAAATGTAATATAAATGATTTTTATCATAACAAAAAAGTGTTGCACTATTTTTAGTACAACACCATTTTATCTTAATTTCTACTTAAAATATTCTAATCCTATAGCTTCACGTACTTCTTTTAAAGTCTGTGCAGCTACTTCTCTTGCTTTATCGCTTCCATCCTTAAGCATTTTGTACACATAATCCATATCTTGTGCAAATTCTTCTCTTCTCTTTCTTATTGGTTCAAGCTCTGCCTGCATTACTTCATTTAAATATCTCTTGACTTTCATATCACCAAGTCCACCTCTTTTGTAATGCTCTTTCATTTCTTCAACTTCATCCTTATTAGGAGCAAATACATCTAAATAAGTAAATACAGTATTTCCTTCAACCTGACCTGGATCTTCAACCCTTATATGATTTGGATCAGTATACATTGACATTACTTTTTTCTTTATTGTATCAGCATCATCAGATAAATATATACAGTTACCTATAGACTTACTCATCTTAGCCTTTCCATCTGTTCCTGGAAGTCTTCCACAAGTATCTTTTGGGATGACAGCTTCTGGTTCAACTAAAACATCTCCATATATATTGTTGAAACTTCTTACTATTTCTCTTGCCTGTTCAATCATAGGAAGCTGATCTTCTCCAACTGGAACAGTTGTAGCCTTAAATGCAGTAATATCAGCAGCCTGGCTTACTGGATATATCAAAAATCCTGCCGGAATGCTGTTTTCATAATTTTTTTGTTTTATTTCTGCTTTAACTGTTGGATTTCTTTCAAGTCTTGATAAAGTTACAAGATTTAAATAATGCATTGTTAACTCATGAAGTTCTGGAAGCTGTGATTGTACAAATATTGTTGATTTTGCTGGATCTAATCCTACTGCAAGATAATCTAAAGCAACTTCTGTAAGGCTTCTTCTTATCTTTTCAGGATCTCTTGCATTATCAGTTAACGCCTGCTGATCTGCAATCATTATGAAACTTTCATATTCACCAGAATTCTGAAGCTCAACTCTATTTTTTAATGACCCTATATAATGACCTATATGTAATTTTCCAGTAGGTCTGTCTCCTGTTAATATTATCTTCTTGCTCATTATTAATTCCTCCTCAAATATATGATTTATTTCTTAGAAATATTTACACTGTATGTTTTTTCAATTAACAATGTATAATTGATATTGCAATTTTGAAATTTTTATAAGATTTTTTACGCCATTACCTTTATGGGATAAATTTAAAATATGATTTTAATTAAAGAAATCTTGAAAAGATTTCATCCTTCATTGTTAATTGTAAATTATTAATTGGAATGTATAACTCATAAAATATAATTTTTTATGGTAATTAAAAAACTCCATCCTAATAAAATAGGACGGAGATATATCCGCTGTACCACCTAACTGTACTAAAAATGCAATATTAATAATCTATTACATCTCAAAAACACATCCATGTAAAAACATTAATGCTTCTGCTATAAGGTGCATCCACCATTTCAGATACTTTCTGGAAAAAACACTTTTCACAGATTTCCCTTAATTCCTCCAAGGTCCATTCATTAAATCTTTCACATCAGGATCACACCATCCCTGATTCTCTTTGCTGAATCTTAATTTAAATACTACTCCTCTTCACAGGATTAAACATAATTCAGTTTGACATATACAAAAGATTAAAATCACTAAAAATTTAATCCTTCGTTGTTAATTGTAAATTGTATATTGTATATTGTCAACAATAAAAGGCTGCTTTAAGTTAAATAAGCTTAAAACAGCCTGTAAAAAACTATCTGTTTTCTTCTACTATCTTATTTATTATCTCTTCTCTATTCTGTCCAATAATATTAGATATTTTAGTAGACATGGCTTTTTCTTTATAAATTTCATCCATATTTGAATTTACAATTTTCATTATCTTGACTGCCATATCTTCATATGTAATTAAATCCTCATAATAATTATCTACAATGTCTTTTAAACATGTTGCTAATTCTTTTGGATTTTTATAAACTGTTCTCATTTTTTTCTCCTTATTGCTGCGAATATTACTTTTTACTATTTTCAAATATCATTATACCTTATTTTATACTTATTGAAAAATCATTTGGCACAATCATTACAATACATTTAGCACGCTTTACAACACTTGAAGTTACAGATCCTATAATTCTGTTTAATCCTCTCTTTGTTGATTTAGTCATTACTATTATTCCAATATTTTCTTCAATAGATTTCTTGATTATTTCATCTCCAGGATATCCAAAAGTAAAATACGTTTCAGTATTATAATAATCTTTCAATTTTTCCTTAGCTTCAGCTAATATTTCATTAGATAATTCCTTTGCCATTTCCACTTCTTTTGCAACTATCATTTCATTTAATAATACAAGTTCTTTGACATTCATCAAAATAACATCAACAGAGCCTTTGGGAAATATCTCTTTTACAAATTCTAATGAATGCATGCTTCTTTCTGTTCCATCTATAGGTATTAATACTTTTCTCTTGTCCATATAATACTCCCCCTTATCTCCATACCATAGTACATTTATTAATATTTTTATTATATTTAAATAATTCTACATTTTATATAATTTTCCTTCTTTTTATTTAAATTTTTTCATTTCATATATCTTTGCAATTTCAATAAGTTAATTGTTTACATAAACTCTATATTTTTTGTTGCTTAATTCATTCAAAATACATCTTTATTATCCTCATTCCTGCTTATTGTATATCCCTGAAAGCTTTCTCTTTAAAGTAGCTTCTTTTGAAAAAATTGATACTGTGAAAGTAATAAGTATCAATAATCAATACATGACCAAAAAATTCAATTAGACTCCTTATGTAAGCAAAGAAATCTCACAAATGTTTCATTCCTTATTGTCAATTACACTATATGTTAATTATTTTTTTGAAGCATATAGAGGATTAGCCTTTCTAACTAAATCTTTATATTCTTGCTTTAATTCTAAAAATGCTTTTTCTACTTCATATGGTACGTCAACATGAGCTATATAGTCTTTTCCATTAGGTCCATACCCATCTTCATCATCTGTCAATCTTGGTATTTCTCCCATTAAAAGTGTTATATAGTGCTTAATATCCCACATACCATGCACATGATTTTCATAAACCAGTTCTGAATTCTCAATACACACTTTCATTTCATATGCTGCATAATTTATTATCTTAACATTGTCTGAAACATACTTTCTAAGTCCTGCTTCCATACGATATTGCATTGTTGAGTCTTGTACAAGAATAATTGAATTAAAATCAATCTTATTCTCTTTTAATACATCTAATAAATTTGTTATATTATTTCCACAATTAGTTGAATTACATTCT
>NZ_CAKVKB010000031.1 GCF_934754915.1 uncultured Clostridium sp. | reverse complement strand
TCAATAAGATTATATCATAAATACAAATATATTTTTATAGATTTGTATAGATTATTTTTAACTGTTAAAAGCCCCCCTAAAATATATTGTAATATATTAATACTCTAAAACTATTATTTTTCCTTCTTTTAAACTTTCCTTTACATCAATAATTCTTTGATTGTATGAACCTCTAAATTTTAGCCCTTCTTGTGTCATCTCTTCTTCAAATCTACCATCTACAAGAACATCTATATTATTCAAAAGTTCATTCCAGCCATTTCTTTCATCTTTATGTTCCAATATATATTCATATGTATATCCTGTATAACTCCAGACATTCAATTCATTTTCTTTAAATTTTTTAGCCATATATGCAAACTTATCTGCCTGCTCCCATGGATCTCCTCCACTAAAAGTAACACCTCTAAGCATTGGATTTTCTAAAACCGCTTCTATTAATTCATCCATATTACGGTCTTCTCCACCCTTAAAATCATGTGTATCAGGATTAAAGCATCCTTTGCATTTATGTCTACAGCCTTGTGCAAAAAACACTCTTCTCATTCCTGGCCCATTTACAAGACTTTCATACGCAATTCCTGATAATCTTATATTCTTATCCATATCGTCTAAGCTCCTATTTATAAATTTACTCTTTATTTATTATATAACTAATTTCATCTTTACTTATCTTAATGAACTCATTTTTCAAAGTTTCATAATTAATCTTCCCAGCTCTAGATGATTTATATACTTTTTTATAATAAAATATGAGATTCAGAAAATATATTCTGAACCTCATATTTTTTAGTATTATTAATTCGAAAAATACACAGCTATATTCTATGCATTATGTTTTACGTAATTTAATCTTCCGCCAGCTTTAATTACTTCGATTTCTTTTTCTGCTAAATCAGCAACTGCTTCAAATTGAGTTCCTTTAGTTAAGTTCTTAACTATAACTTTTCCGTTTTCTAAAGCATTTTGAATTCCTTCAATTTTTAATTCATCTAATAAATCAATGTTGTCATAATCTGCTCCATTTTCAAATTCTAATGGAATTATACCGTTATTGATTAAGTTTGCTTTATGAATTCTTGCAAATGATTTAGCTACAACACCTTTGATTCCTAAGTATAGAGGTGCTAATGCAGCATGTTCTCTACTTGAACCTTGACCATAATTTTCTCCTGCAATAATGAATCCACCATTATTTTCTTTAGCTCTCTTAGGGAAATCTGCATCTATTGTACTGAAACAGAATTCTGAAAGATAAGGAATGTTAGATCTAAATGGTAATAATTTAGAGTTTGAAGGCATAATATGGTCTGTTGTTATATTATCCTCAACTTTAATAACTACCTTTCCATCTACTTCTTCACCTAATGGCTTTCCTATTGGGAATGGTTTTATATTTGGTCCTCTTACAACTTCTACTTCTGCATTAGTTGGTGCTGGTGGTAATATCATAGAATCATCTATTATGAATTTTTCTGGCATTTCAATGTCTAAATCAACATCATTAATCATTTCTCTTGGATCAGTTAAATATCCATTTATTGCAGAAACTGCACCTGTTTCTGGGCTGACAATGTATATTTGTCCTGATAATGTTCCACTTCTACCATAGAAGTTTCTGTTTACAGTTCTTAAAGATATTCCATTTGTTCCTGGTGCTTGACCCATACCAATACATGGACCACAAGAATTTTCAAGTATTCTTGCTCCTGCACTAATTATGTCTGCTAATGCTCCATTTCTAGCAATCATTTCCATAACTTGTCTTGAACCAGGTCCGATTACTAAGCTTACATTAGGATTAACTTTTTTACCTTTTAATATTCTAGCAACCTTCATCAAATCCATGTATGATGAATTTGTACAACTTCCGATAAACACTTGATCTACTTTAATCTTACCAGCTTCTTTAACTTTAACTACATTGTCTGGCATGTGTGGTTTTGCTGTTAATGGCTCTAATTCGCTTAAATTAACAGTTACAACTTCATCATAAACTGCATCTTCATCTGGTTTGAATTCTATCCAATCAGATTCTCTATTTTGAGCTTTAAAGAATTCTAAAGTTCTTTCATCACTTGGGAAAATTGAAGTAGTTGCTCCAAGTTCTGCACCCATGTTAGTTATAGTTGCTCTCTCTGGTACTGAAAGACTCTTAACACCTTCTCCTGCATATTCAAATACTTTACCAACTCCACCTTTTACAGTAAGTTTTCTTAATACTTCAAGTATTACATCTTTTGCAGATACCATCTTATTTAATTTACCTGTTAACTCAACCTTAACAACTTTTGGAGTATTGATGTTATATGCACCACCACCCATGGCTAATGCAACATCTAATCCACCTGCACCCATAGCAAGCATACCAACTCCACCTGCTGTTGGAGTATGGCTATCTGATCCTATTAAAGTATCTCCTGGAGTTGAAAATCTTTCTAAGAAGATTTGATGACATATACCATTTCCTGGTTTTGAAAAATATACTCCATATTTTGATGCTACTGTTTGAATAAACTTATGGTCATCAGCATTTTCAAAACCTTGTTGTAACATATTGTGATCAACAAATGCTACTGATTTTTTTGTTTTTACTCTGTCTATTCCCATGGCTTCCAATTGAAGATATGCCATAGTTCCTGTTGAATCTTGAGTCAAAGTTTTATCAATTTTTAAAGCAACTGGCTCACCTGCTTTTAACTCACCTTCAACAATATGACTCTTTAAAATTTTGTATACTAAGTTATCTCCCACTTTAGTAATCCCCCTATTGCTTATTTATGTATTTAAATTTAAATTTTTTGGCAATGGCAATTGCATATTCACTATAAAGACTCATCTTCTATATAGTGAATATGCTTTACTTTAAAAAATTATTTTATTTTTCTTCTTTTAATCTTCTATGATATTCCTTATATAATTGAACAACTTCTTTATCAAAAAGTGTTCTCTTTAATCTTACTGATGTAGATCTAACAAGTTCTAATATTCCCTTAGATTCTTCTTCTGTAAGATCAATATTATATTCTTTAAATTTATTAACTATAGCTGCTCTTCCTGAGTGTTTTCCTATAAGAATCTGTCTTTCAAGTCCAACTATAGATGGATCAAAAGCTTCATAATTTTTAGGATCTTTTAATGCACCATCAGCATGAATTCCTGATTCATGAGCAAACATGTTAGTACCAACAATTGCTTTCCACTTAGGTAATTCTCTTCCTGATGCTCTTGAAACATATTCAGATACTTCTCTAAACATCTTTGTATTTATATTTTCACCTTTGTATCCACATACTATCATAAGAGCCATTAAAACTTCTTCTAATGCAGCATTACCTGCTCTTTCACCAAGTCCATTTACAGTAACTCCAACATGTGTAGCTCCTGCATGAAGACCTGCTAACGCATTAGCAGTAGCCATTCCGAAATCATTATGAGTATGCATTTCTATATTAAACTTTGTAGTATCATGAAGATATTGTATTTTATCCTTAAGACCAAATGGTTCCATTATACCAACAGTATCACAGAATCTAAATCTGTCAGCACCAGCCTGCTTTGCTGCATTTATAAATTGAATTAAAAATTCCTGATCAGCTCTTGATGCATCTTCACCATTAACAGAAACATATAATCCATTTTTCTTTGCAAATTCAACAGACTTAACCATATTTTCTAATACCCATTCTCTTGATTTCTTAAGTTTGTGTTGGATATGGATATCTGAAACAGATGTTGAAATTGCAACAGCATCAACTCCACAATCTATTGATTGTTCTATATCACTAATTACAGCTCTATTCCAAGCCATTATACTTGGCTTTAAATTTCTCTTTACAATTTCCTTTATAGCTTCCTTTTCATCTCCGCCCATTGTAGGAATTCCAACTTCTAATTGGTCTACTCCTAAATCACTTAACATTTCAGCTATAACAATTTTCTCTTCATTAGCAAAAACTACTCCAGCTGTCTGCTCCCCATCTCTAAGAGTCGTATCTACTATAGTAATCTTTTTTCCTTCTTTATCATTAACTACCATGTTAATTCCCCCATCTTTAATTTTTACTTACTGCTCTTCCTATTTTTTCTTTTTAATAACATACAACTATAATATCATATTATAGCATAAGCATACAAGTATTATAAATTCTTTTTGCAATCATTACAAGTTCTTCCTTCACTGTACTAGCATTTTAGGTATTTATTATTGCTATTATGGTTATTTATTGCAAGATTTTTTTCATTTATTGCATTCTTTTAATTTTTATGCTTATTTAGTTATAAATATTCTTTTTCAAAAGTAAAAAAAGTAATGATGTGACATAAATATTAATTAACTACATAATAAAGTCAATTTTCTTAATATGTCACACCATTATTAATTAGTAATGATTTTTATGATTTTCAGTATGAGATATTCTATCTTCTCTTTCATGATATTTTCCTGGTCCAAATCTTTCATCAAGACTAAGATATCCAGTTACTCTTGAAATTCCTTGAATATCAGTGCTCTTACATTTAGGACATTCATGTTGATGTTCCTGTAAATATGTTCCACAATTCTTACAATATCTTATATGAAAATTAATTCCCATATAACTTATGTTAGTTTTTTTGTATGCATAGTTTATTATATCCATTACAGCTTCTCCAGATGGAGCATCATCAACTTCGATATAACTTATATGTCCTCCATTACAAAGTTTATGATATGGTGCTTCAATATCAATTTTATCTTTAATTGATATTGGATATGCTACTGGAACATGGAAGCTGTTTGTATAGTATTCCTTATCTGTTACGCCTTCTATTTTTCCAAATATCTTTTGATCTTGTTTTATAAATTTCCCTGAAAGTCCTTCTGCTGGTGTAGCATAACAACTCCAGTTTAATTTATATTCTTCTGTTAACTTATCACAATAGTTTCTTATATGTTCTATAATTTTGATTCCTAAATCTCTGGAATTTTCATCTTCTCCATGATGTTTTCCAGTTAAAGCAACTAATGTTTCTGCTAATCCTATAAAGCCAATTCCCCAAGTTCCTTGCTTTAATATTGGTTCAATTAAATCATCTGGTCCCAAACCTTCTGAGCCTTTCATAAGTCCTTGCCCTGCAACAAATGGTAAATCCTTAACTCTTAAATTCTTTAAAACATCATATCTATGAAGTAATGACTGTCTTGCTAAATCAAGTCTTGAGTCTAATATATCAAAAAATTTATCAATATCACCTTTTGCTTGAAGACCTATTCTTGGCAGATTAAGAGTTGTAGGAGCTATATTTCCTCTTCCCTTACATCCTGGTTCTCCATTTATATTTTTCATAAGGTAAGTTCTACATCCCATTGTTGCTGGAACATATCCTTTATCATAATATTCCTTATTAAAATCTGCATCTATATTCATAAATGTAGGATTCATTCTCTTTGCTGCTACCCTGCATGCCAATTCATAAAGATAATAATATGGATCGTTTGGTTCTCTGTTAACTCCTTCTTTAACTCTAAAAATTATATTAGGAAATATTGGTTGTTCTCCCTTTCCTAATCCTTTTTCATATTCTAATAGGAATATCTCACAAACTAACGCTGCATCTCTACTTTCAGGAAGTCCAAGATTAATTGAACTAAAAGGAACTTGTGATCCTGCTCTTGAATGCATTGTATTTAAATTATAAACAACACCTTGCATAGCTTGATGAATTCTCTTATTAACCTTCTTTTCAGTTAAATCATCTATTTTATCAGCAGAAATTTCTAATTCCTCTAATTCTTTTCTAACTTCATCTCTCGTTGGCTGTACAAAAATAGCCATATCATTATCAAAATCTGGATGTGATTGTCCTCCAAACATATCATTTTGAGTAGATTGTAATAATATGCAAGATAATTCTGCTGCTGTTTCTATTCTTTTTGGTGCATTAATCGTTCCATATCCTGTATTAAATCCATTTGTAAGCATTTCTCTAGTTGGTATATGAAGACAATTAACTGTTAAATTATAACTATCTAAATCATGATAATATAAATCTCCGATTTCATGAGCTCTTGCTAACTTCTTAGGCATAATTGCAAGTGTATTCCATTTGTTAGATTCAGATGCTATTCTTAATAATTTAGAACTAAAATTATTTCCTACATTAGCGTTATCTCTATCTGTTTCTACCCCAATTTTACGAATCGCCTTCATCAAATCTGATTTTATTTCTCTTACTTTAGTTCTTTCCTGTCTATATGTTGAATAAGCAACTGCTATATCTATATACCCTTCATCTTGTAAAGCTCTTTCTACAAAATTTTGTATTTGTTCAACAGTTACAGATTTTTTATGCTCAACTTCAATATAATCTGTTACCTTTGCAACCGTAGTTAAAACTTCACTTTCCTTAAGAGCCAAACCGATTTCATTAGCTGATCCTTTTATAGCTTGAGCTATTTTGTCAGAATTGAACTCTACTTCTCTTCCGTCTCTCTTCACAACATATAGCATTGTTTTTCCCTCCATGATACAACATATTGTATAATTAATACCGTACTATTATACTGTATAAGATATTCATACGCAATGCTTTTAATTTTTTATTTTTTGCCTTCTATATTTTAATTATCTTTAAATAGATATGATTATCTTACTATTTGATTAATTTTTATGCTTATATTAAATTTGACTTATTTAAAAATATTCAGGATTTGCTTACCTTCTAATATTAAAGTAATTTCATCTCATAATAAAAAGATATACTCAATTGTGTAAAAATTTTAACTATATCACTACTGATAATTATATCACTATTGATAATATTATCAGTAGTGATATAATTAGGATAAATAATCTAAATCAAAAGGAGAATTGAAAATGGAAAAAATCGCATTGATTACAGATAGTGCTTCTGATATTAATCCAGAATTAGTAAAAAAGTATAATATAAATATTCTTCCATTTAAAATAATATTTTCAGATAAAGAATATAAAGATGGTGTAGACATAACACCTTCAATGCTTTATGAAATGCTTCCAAAAGAAATTCCAACAACTTCACTTCCAAGTATAAGTGAATTTACTAATCTATTAGAAAATTTAAAATCTGATGGATATACTCATGCAATAATATTAACAATTTCCCATTGCTTCTCAGGTACATTTAACGCTGCCAGACTTGCTTCTGAAAGTGTTGAAGGAATTACTACATTTGTCTTCGATACGCATACTCTTACAATGTCTGAAGGTGCAATGGTCTTAGAAACAGCAAAACTAATTGAAGATGGAAAATCCTTTGATGAAATAGTTAAAGCTCTTCCTAATATAAAAGAAAAAATAGATGTATTTTTTACTATAGACACTCTTACTTATTTAAAAAAAGGCGGAAGAATTGGTAAAGTTGCAGGAACAATTGGAGAAGCACTAAATATAAAACCAATAATAACAATAAAAGATGATGGATTTCATACTTGTGCAAAAATAAGAGGAATTAAGCAATCTATATCCAAATTATCAAGTATATTAAACGAATATCTCACTAAGAGTAAATGTAAAGTCTGGATTATGAATGGAAATGCTCCTGATAAAGCAGATTTACTATATAATGCTATCAAAGATTCTGAAAACTTAATCGAATGTAATTTAGGCGGAATGATTGGTCCTGCTCTTGGAGTTAATACTGGTCCAGGTCTTGTTGGTTTTATTGTAGAGATGGTGGACTAATATATGAACAATTCAGAGGCTCCAAATATGGATTATATTAAAGCTGAAGAAAAAAGACTATATGAAGAATATAAGAAAAAAATTTCTGCCTTAAAAAAGGAATCTAAAAAACAAAAAGAATCGTCAGTTCAGATTTTCACAAAAGGTCTGCTTCCTATATATGTATTATATTTATTATCATTATCTCCTACTAATGGCAATGAAATATCACATACCATCAGTTTAAAAACAAATGGGAAATGGACACCAAGTACTGGAGGAATTTATCCTCTTTTAAAACGTATGGAACAAGATGAACTTATTATTGGAGAATGGGATAATCCTCATAAGCATTTCCAAAAAATTTATAAAATTACGGAAAAGGGATTAAAAGAATTTGAAAATAAGAAAAAAATATTAAAATCAAAAATAGAAGATTCTTTAGATGTATTTAAAATAATATATAGCGATTTATATTTATAAGTAAAAAAGAGTTTTATCAATACTTTATTTAAGATAAAACTCTTTTTTGTATATATATATTAACTTTGTTAACAATAATAAATAATTAACTTCAATAATTAAAAGGAGATTATTTATGAAAAACTTTGTATTAGATTCAAATTATAAAGATGCTATAGTAGTTGATTCAAATGACAATTTCTCAACTATTCCTTCTAATATTCTTCCAAACAATCCTATAAGCAAATATGAAGTAAATTCTAATCAGATTTCAAACAGCTATATATCACATAAATCAAAAAATGATAATTTTAATAAATTCAATATTATAGACTGTCTATAATTTTCTTATTAATGAATAAGAAGTCATTGTTAAAAACATCCGTTATTACAATGACTTCTTTAATTTGCACTTTTTATTCTTCAACTGAAATTACACTTACAGGACAACTATCAGCTGCCTCCTGAACAGCTTCTTCACATTCAGCTGGTGCTTCATCAACAACAAATCCTGCTTTTCCATCATCTTCAATTTCAAAGCATTCTGAGCAAATTGATGTACATAATCCACAAGCAATACATCCATCTTTATCTACTGTTGCTTTCATAACTCTTCACCTTCTCTTTAGAAATTACATTATTAATATTTCCCAAGAAATATATAGTTATGTGCATTAAAATGAAAAACTTCTGCATT
This sequence comes from uncultured Clostridium sp., assembly GCF_934754915.1. Taxonomy (GTDB): domain Bacteria; phylum Bacillota; class Clostridia; order Clostridiales; family Clostridiaceae; genus Clostridium. The sequence continues at coordinate 25,591 of NZ_CAKVKB010000031.1, read as the reverse complement.
TTTATCAAATACAGAAGTTTTTCATTTAAATATTTTTTTGTTTTAATAAAGGCCTTCAAATATTAATGAATACAAAGGGCTCTCTTTAACATACTGCTCAGCTTTACCTTCTTCAAGAGCTTCTGTAAAATCAACATCAATAGGTAATTCTCCTATTAATGGAATACCTAAATATTCTGCATTCTCTTCAGAAGATTTTTTACTGAAAACTCTTATCTTTTTATCACAATCCGGGCAAGTTATATATGCCATATTTTCAACTACGCCTCTAATCTTTATTCCAACTTTCTGTGTCATTATAATAACTTTCTTAACAATCATTGAAACCATGTCTTGTGGAGTAGATACTATTACCATTTCATCAATAGGGAATTCCTGCATTACTGTCAATGCTATATCTCCTGTTCCTGGAGGCATATCTATAAGCAAAAAATCTAATTCTCCCCAGTTAGTTTCGCTATAAAGCTGTTTTAATACTCCATTAATTACAGCACCTCTCCATATAACTGGTTCTTCTTCAACTGGAGTAACAAGATTCATAGACATTACTTTTATTCCACTTTCTGTTTCAACTGGATTAAATCTAACCATTTCATTATCTAAAGGTTCAATTAAAGATCTCTTTTTATTTATCCCAAAAAATCTTGGCATTGACGGACCTGTTATATCAGCATCTAAAACACCAACTTTATAACCTCTTTTAGCTAACATTGTTGCCATAATTCCAGTCACAGTTGATTTCCCAACTCCACCTTTACCACTTATAACACCTATAATATTTTTTATTGTCCCATATCTAGGAGCTAATTTAGGTATCTGCGTTTCACAACTACCTTTACTTTTTGTTTGACATTTATCTTTACTTGGACAACTATCACAGCTTCCCATTCTTATCCTCCTTATCTTTACCAGTCTTGAGGTTTTTCATTAGCCTCACTAACCTTGATGTCCCAATCTTTATAATTATATTCTGCAGTTATATAATAACTGTTAAAAGATTTATCTAATTTATTATCTATAGTTATTAATGTTTTAAATGTTTTACTATTATAACCTCTATTTTTGATTTTAATTATCACATCAAACTGATCTGAATTATTGTTGACTAAGTCAACATTATTCAATTCTTTATCAAGATTTTTCTTAAAATTCTCTAAATCAGCAGAAAATACATATTTTAAGCAGTCTACATCTCCTGATATATCTATTCCAACTTTAGAATTGGCTAGCATATCTTTATGAGCCCTAACTACTTTTAATATTGATCCATAATAAATGTATTCAAAATTTCTAGGTTTTCTTATAAAAGAAAGATTCTGCATTATTGTATTTTCCAATGTCTTAGGAACTGAAAAAGAACTTGTATCATTATAAAAATTTCCCATCTTGCTTGAGCTTTCACCAACTACATAATAATATGTTCGCTTTTCTTCGCCTACATAAACTTCAAAAATATAATCTGGATCTAAAGAACTTTTTTCCTCACGCTTTTTTCCTTTTACAAGAATTTTATATATGTCATTTATAGCTTGTGAATCATTAACTATAAATCTAAATCCACTATCTCTAACATTCTGTATTACTATTTTATCAACTTTATTCTGTTTTATATAATTAAATTCTTCATTTCTAAAATTAAGCTTTACCGCCATATCTTCCATTACAGAACATCCAGATAAAGGCATAACAAACACTATTAGTGCCATAAGCATAATTATTAATTTGTTAATTTTCAATGCTTTTTTTCGCTCCTTTAAAAATCCTAATACTGTTAAATAAAATAATTCCAAGTGCTAAAGTAAATATTGCTATGAATTGTGATGTAGATAATATACCAACATTTCCTCTAGGATCATTTCTTAAAAATTCAACCAAAAATCTTCCTATACTATAAATCATTAAATACATACCCATCACTTTTCCATTTTCTCTTTGTTTTTTCCCATAGTATAAAAGAAATATACCTAAAATAAAATCAAAAATTGATGAATAAATCTGTGTTGGATGAACATGAATACCTGCAGGTGCAAGTGATCCCTCTGGAAATACAACCCCTATTGGTAATTGTGTTTCTGCTCCATAACAACATCCAGCAAGAAAACATCCAATACGTCCAAAACCTTGAGCTATAGCAAGCCCAGCAACTGTAATGTCCATCATTTCGAGTATATTCCATTTTTTCTTTCTGCAATATAAATACATTCCTAATGCGCCACCAGCAATAGCACCATAAACTACAAATCCATAACCAAAGTTAAGCAATATACCTGGATCCTTTATTATTTCTTTTATTTCAGTTATTATAAATAATCCTTTACCACCTAATATGCCACCTATTACAGCACATATAATTAAATTTAATAATGAATCTTCATCGTATCCTCTTTTTTTACCTTTATTTATAAATAATGCTGCTGCCACAATTATTCCTATAGCAATCATTAATCCATAACTTTTTATTTTTATTCCAAATAAACTAAATAATATTATTCGCATCAATTACCTCCTAACACAAATAAGTATCAAGGAGAAGCTTAATTATGCTTCTCCTTGATACTTTAAATTATAATACTTATATAGTTTATTAGCAAACCTTATTTGTCATGCTTAATGCTTGATATTACATTCGAACACTCATTATCCAAATCTGAATTATGACTATTCTTTGATATATTAAATAAAATTTTTATTATTTGTCCATTGTCTCCTTTAATATAATAAGACCTATTTATATAACTATATCCATTATCAATCTCTGTATTATATTTTGATAAAACACCTATGCTTTCAGAATTTTCAAATGGAATTATTTCATTATCTGAATATTTTAATGGCTGCTTCTTCATATCATTTTCTGCATAAACTCTTATATCCTGTTTAGTATTTATAACTTGAAGCAAACCACTAACAGACTTATCTACATTTTTAAATTCAACATTATAGCTTATATAATCATTTTTGTTTTCTGATTCATCTACATTCCATTCTGATGGAAATTCTATTGAGTAATTTTCAAATGTATATATATTTTCTTCAGTGTTTTTCTCTATAATATTTAAATTAGAGAAATTGTCAGTAAAAAAACTTTGTGATATGGCTAATAACAGCATCAATGATGATAACAAAGCTGTAACAGTAATTTGTTTTTTATTCATATTTAAAAATCTACTCAGTAGGAACTACTATAGAACATTTTTTATAATCATAAAACATTAACCAATATCCATTATTTCTTGTTCCATCATTAGCCCATGTTACAAATCCTGTTTTTCCTCCATAAGGCTGTTCATCTGATGATTTGCTTCCCGGAATACCATAAATAATATATTGAAGTTCTCCTATACTGTTACATTTATAGCCTAATAAAAAGTAATTTTCCTTATTAATATAAGGATAGTAATTCAACATTGGATAATAAGCTAATGTATATTTATCATAATCAGATTTATTGCATAAATCATTCATATTGTTTACATTTACTCTATACCATTTACAGTAATTTATATCAGGAACACTACCTTTATATACCTCAAACCCTCTAGCAATCCTTTCAAAATATTTTCCTTCTTCTCCTTTTATAGAAAATGTTTGTTCCTTATTTATATTTTCAATAGATTTTTCATATCCCTCAAAATCTATCCTATCTAACCTTGTATTTTCTTCAATCCTTCTACTTTTTTCTATTGATTCAGCTATATATTCTTCATCTCTCTTACATTGAATTTTAGATTTGAACCTTTTCCAACACTGATCGTCATCTGATTTTTTCTTTATAAATCCATAAATAACCATATCTTCTTTCATATTAGGTATTTTTATGTTTATATCAAGAACACAGTCTTCTAATTTATCATATATCTTTTTAATTTCATCTCCAGAACAATATTTTTTATCTTTATCCTTTTCTTTGCATTTTTTACATCTCTCTTCTTCATCTGAGTTTCTATTATCAAGTGCGTCTATTTCTAAATTATCATCAACTTCTTCTGTAACTATGTTCTCTTTTATTGCTGAATTATTATCTGTACTTTCATGAGATACAACTTTAGGTTCAACAACTTTAGTTTCTATTATCTTAGCTTCAATTACATTTTTTTGAGGCTGCTCATGAGAAATTACCTTTGCTGGTTCTTTTCTTATAGTTTCAAGGTCTGTTTTTTTATCCATTCTATTTGAAATTTCAATATCTTTAACTACTTTGTATTTTTTCCAATTTTCATTAGTTTCTTCCCCATTCATGAACCCATGCATTATAAAAGTCATTTCATTCCCACTATTTATGCATATTGCAGCTCCGGATATTTTTTCATATGAAATTCCAAGGCCAGCAATATTATTAACATAATATTCTTTACTCGTGTCTCCTTTTCCAACTTCATTAACCTCAAGTCTTCCTAAATCGATAAGCTGCCTACAGTCTTTTTTACTGCAGATAAGTATCATTGAATAATTGTTTTCCTTATTTAGATTTTGAGCATAAAAGGAAACCTTACATTTATCTCCTTTCGCTTCCACTTTAGCATATCCTGATAGAGCCTTTTCGTTAGATGAACTTCCTCTATCATCTTCTTGTAGAATTATAAAATTTCTATACAATTTATTATGTGCCAAGCCAAATTTCCTCCCACATATATTTATTCCATATAGTATATGCACCGTAATCTTGATTATGATTTATTATACTTAATAACAAGTAGGTAAATAAAAAAGCCATAATCAAAGCATTATTACAACTTTGATTATGGCCATACTTAAAATTATTCTTTTTCATCATATATACAATCTGCTAAACTTGCAAATTCTTCGATAGATAAAGTTTCTGCTCTTCTCTTTGGATCTATTCCGGATTTTTCAAAAGCCTTCTCTAATTTTTCTTTGCTCAATTTAAATGACTTTGCAGCATTCCATAAAGTTTTTCTTCTCATATTAAATCCAGCTCTTACAAGTTCAAACATAAGCTTTTCATCCTTAGTTTTAACTCTTGGTTCATTAAGTCTGTCTAATCTTATTACTATCGATTCTACTTTAGGTCTTGGTATGAAACAACTTGGTGCAACTCTTCTTACTATACTTGTATTGCAGTAATATTGAACAAGAACAGACAAAGCACCATATTCCTTACAATTTGGTTCTGCATCAATTCTTTCTGCAACTTCTTTTTGTATCATTATAGTTAGAGATTTAAAATTATATCCGTCCTTTAATAATTTTACTATTATAGGTGTTGTTACATAGTATGGTAGATTAGCTACCAGTTTAACACTTTGTTCATTTCCTATGAGCTCATTAAAATCTACTTTTAAAGCGTCATTATGTATTAGATTAAAATTTTCATATCCACCTAACTCCTCTTGCAAAATAGGAATCAAATCATTATCCAGTTCAATTGATGTAACTTTCTTTGCTTTCATCAACAGTTTTGCAGTTAATGTTCCTACTCCTGGACCAATTTCTATTACAAAATCCTCATCATTAACTTCTGCACCTTCAACTATATTTGTAAGTACAGAATCATCAATTAAAAAATTTTGCCCAAGACTTTTAGAAAATTTAAAATTATATTTTTTAACTAATTCCTGTGTTTTGTAATCCTTCAAATCCATCTACTTATTACCTGCTTCCATTTGTTTTTCTATTTCATTTACAGCATTAGTAAATTCTTCTTTAGTTATTCCATAATTATTTAATCTAGATACCATCTGTGCTGCATTTCCATAACCAATGCCTAAGATCTTACCTAGCTTTTGTCTTCTTTCTTTTGATGTTGAATCACCTGTAAGTTTAAAGTATAGCATATCCTGCATGTTAAAGAATTCTGTTTTTTCTGTTACAGTAATTTTAGCTGTTTCTAATGCTCTTAATATTACTTCTGGAGTTGCATTTTCAACTCCTATATCCCCATTTTTAAGACCATCTTCTTTAGCAATATATGCATGCTTTATTCCTTTAACCCTTTTGGAAATTATTCTTCTTATTTTTTCTCCTGCAAAATCAGGATCTGTTAATACTATTACACCTTTTCTTTTTTGTGCTTCCTTTATTCTAGCAATAACTTTTGCATTTATTCCAAATCCACCAACTGCTATTATTTCAGCATCTAAAGCTTTTTTTACAGCATCAACATCGTCCCTGCCTTCAACAACAATAACTTCTTTAATCAATTATTATACTTCCTTTCATATGCTCTAATTTATAATTATTTTATATAAAATATCTCTTATTTAAATTTAATGTATTACTTTCATTATACTTGTTAACTAGAATATATCCAAATAATTTATAATATCTCTTTTTAACATTCCAATATTATATTGAATTTATAGTAATTGTCAAATTTATTCACATAAAAAAATAGAGATAACATATAGTTATCTCCAACAAATTTACCATTCCCCTGGGTAAGCTACAATTAAAACAGTAACTGGTCTTCTTCCCCATGTTTTACATTCACTAGATGAATTAAGGAATAAATCAATTATATTTCCTTTGATTGCTCCACCTGTATCTGATGCAATTGCATATCCATATCCTTCTACATAAACCTTGCTTCCTAAAGGAATAAATGAAGGATCAACTGCTATTGTACTAATACCACCTGGATTTCTAACAGGAGCCTTTCCTGTCGCAGTAGTTTTATCGCCACTATAAGCTGTCGCTACACAATTAAGCTTTTCTTTATAGTTTATGCTTTCTCCACCTCTACTCGCATACACTTGACCTGTTCCTTTTAGTACTATTTCATTCTGTGGTTCAACAATAGTTTTTGTACTTGTAATGTTTCTTGAAGTTTCCACTCCATCTTTATACACGACTTCATAAGTAACTTCCTTTTCTCCATTAACACCTTCACTCTTAACCTTACTAACACTTTTATCAAGATTTTCATCTTTTTCAACTATTGTTTCAAAGTTAATGGGCTCATTTTGTACAAGTTCTTTCTTTTCAACATTGATAATCTGTACACTTAAATTATCTTCTATCTGACAATTTGCATCCGGTAATACTTCATCAATGCTGTTATTAAACTCTATTCCATTTTCTTGTAATGTGCTTTTTTCATTTTCCAGCATTTCCCCAATAGTATCTTCTGCGCTTTGTACTTCTAATCGTACACCATTTGCTGTTATTTCTACTGGTATAGCTGACTTTATTTTGATTGTTTCTTTTTCAGATACTCTGGATTCTAATGACGGCTGCACTTTGTCTTTAACACCTACTGCAATGTTTCTTTCCTGCAGCACATCTTGAACAGTCCCTTTGTAAGTGACAAAAGTTTCTTCTTTTCCATCAATACTTATTGTTAGTGTTTTTCTCATATTCATTACTGTTATAGTCGCTATTGTTGCAATTGTTAGTGTTGTTGCAACTGCTCCTAAAATGATTTTTGCCTTCGGACCGTTAAATAAAGATTTGGTGGTAAATCGCTTTAATCTTTCTACCATTAATTTCCCTCCTTTGGCAAGAGTGTCTTTTGCATTATATATTAATCTGACCATATTGTCAAATTAATAGACTCTTGCATCGCTAATGAAGCACTTTTTTTATAAAATTAAAATATTGTTAAAAATATTATAATAAAATAATAGCATTTAATTTTATGCTTCATTTTTAATTAATGATGTGAGGTTAAAAAGCTAATTTAACCTTATATAATTTTTAATAAATGACTTACTTATATTCTTCTTTATCTACACATTAAATTTTATGTAGAAAATAATTCAGAATATAATTAAATTATTCTATGCTATACGGCATCTTTATCTTTTTATAGATTTGTATTTAGGCTCATATTTTTTCTACAATAAGTCATATTTGAAAAAGTACTTTGTACAATTATTGTACACTTAATTTGTGTACGCTTTATATATTACCTTATTTTTCCAATTTCATCAACCTCAAAAAATTCTTGTTAAATTGAATATTTGCTTCATAAGGGTCGATTTCTTTAATTTCCGCAATTTTATTTATTATATATTCAATATAATCTGATTTATTTCTTTTTCCCCTATTAGGTTCAGGAGCCATATATGGACAGTCTGTTTCAACAAGCATTCTGTCTAAAGGCATATCCTTGGCTACTTCTACTACCTTTTTTGCATTTTTAAATGTAACTACACCTGTAAAACCTATATAATATCCTAACTTAACACATTCTCTTGCAAATTCAACACTTCCTGAAAAACAATGAACCACACCTCTAACTTCAGGAAATTCTTTCATTATTTCCAATGTATCTTGATGAGCTTCTCTATCATGAATAACTACAGGAAGATTCAGTTCTCTTGCTAAATTCATATGTTTTCTGAATACTTCTTTTTGAACTTCTTTAGGCGGATTTTCATCCCAATAATAATCTAATCCAATTTCTCCTATTGCTACAATTTTAGAGTTTTCTTTTATATATTTTTTTATTTCTTCTAAAGTATCATCTTTCATTTCATCTGCATTTTCAGGATGTATTCCTAATGCACCATAAATATATTCATGAGTTTTTGTCAATTCATCAGTAATCTTCAAGCTTTTATATGATGAAGCACAATTAAGTATTCCTATAACACCATTTTCAGTAATTTGTTTTAAAACTTCTTCTCTATCACTTTCAAACTCTTCATCATCATAGTGTGCATGACTATCTATAATTTTAAATTTATTATCCATATTATTTCTCCTTTAAAAAATTATTATTTGACACATCATTGACATATTCTGCATGTATTATTTTAATTGTAAAGTAGTTAAGCATTATTATTTACCCCTTTTAACCATTTGTTTTCATATGGTTAAAGAACGTCTCATTCCCCTAAGTGAGACGTTCTTTTTTTAGTTCTTTTCATCTTTTAGTCGTGCTAATTCTTCATCAGCTACACTTTTATCAATTCTTTCAAATAATATCTCTAAATTATTAATTTTCCCCTCTTTTATTTCAATAGGCATCCATACTGGTTCTTTTATCCCTAAAAATCCCCTTAATTTTTGAGCTGAATTTGGAATAAAAGGTTCTAAAAGATTACTTAAATTAGCTATTATCTGAACGCATGTGTGCATGCTCTCCTGACACTTGCTTCTATCTTTTTTTATATTTATCCATGGCTTTTCATCATCAAAATATTTATTAGATTTTTTGATAAAATTGAATATGTACTCTAGTGCTTTTTTAAAATTTCCTTCCTCTATATTATCTCCAACATCACAATAAAGTTTAAACATGTTATCTTTAAACTTTTTATCTATAATTCCTTTTGGTATTTCTCCATCAAAGTTTTTATTTATAAATGCCAATACTCTGTTCACTAGATTTCCAAACAATCCAACTAATTCATTATTATTGGTATTTATAAATGACCTCCATGTAAAATCTGTGTCTTTTGTTTCTGGTCCATTGCTTATCAAATAATATCTTATTAAATCTGCATCATACTTATCTAGTAGATAATCAGGCCATAAAGCCCAATTCTTTACTGCTGAGAAATTTTTTCCTTCAAGTTTCATATATTCACTTGAAATTTCTCTTATATTTGGTCTTTTGATTCCAAGTCCTGATAATATAGCTGGAAATATTACTGTATGGAATGGAATATTATCTTTTCCGTGCACAAAATAGATTCTGCTATCCTCCCCATTCCAATATTCCATATAATCTTCATTTCTCTCATCAAGACATTTCATGCTGGCTGTAAGATATCCCATTACAGCTTCAATCCATACATAAATCTTTTTATCTTCAAATCCTGCAAAAGGAACATCTACACCCCAATTGAAATCTCTAGTTACTCCTCTGTCTCTCAATCCTTCATTTAAATATCTATTTGTTATCTTTTGTGCATTTTCTCTCCATCCATTTTGACGTATGTAAATTCTTTTAACATCATTCTCAAGTTTTGATAATGCAAAAAATAGGTGTTTAGTTTCTTTTATAATAGGTTCTGATTTGCAAAAAATGCACTTTTTATCTAGTAAATCTTCTGCTTCAAATATTTCTGAGCATTCATCACATTGATCTCCTACTGCATGACTTCCACAAGATGGGCATCTTCCCTCAATATATCTATCTAAAAGATATTCATTACAATTTGGACAAAAAGTCTGTTCAACTTCCTTTTCATAAATATATCCTTTATCATATAGTTCCCGAATAAACTCACTAACTTTTCTAGCATGATATTCTGTATGAGTTTTTGTAAAAATATCAAAAGAAAAACCGAGTTTTTCAAAGCATTCTTTGATTTTTTCATGATAATATAAACATGTTTCTTCTGGAGTTTTGCCTTCAGCTTTAGCTCTCATTGTTACTGGTGTACCATGAGAATCACTTCCTGAAACAAATACAACATCATCTCCCATAAGTCTATGATATCGAGCCAGCACATCTCCTGGAAGTAATACAGCTATTCTTCCTAAATGGAGTTCTCCATTGGCATATGGCCAAGCATTTCCTATTATTACGTTCAAAAAAACACCCCCACTTTTTAATTGAAAGCTGAGAGTATTTTTCCCCCAGCCTTCAGTAAAATATCAATTATCTAACAATGCTTCCGCTTAATAAATCACCTGGATCAACAACTTTTAATATACTATCATCATCACTTGCGGCACATAAAATCATACCTTGTGATAATTCCCCTCTTAATTTAACCGGCTTTAAGTTAGCAACTAAAACTACATTTTTACCAACTAATTCTTCTGGCTTATAATGTGCTGCTATTCCTGAAACCACTTGTCTTTCCTCTCCACCTAAATCCACTTTTAATTTAAGTAATTTCTTAGCTCCTTTTATTGGTTCACAAGCTAATACTTTAACTACTCTTAAATCAATTTTTTCAAATTCATCTATTGTTATTTCATCTTTTATAGGTGCTATTTCTCTTTTAGCTGGAGCTGGATTCATCTTAGCTCTTAATTCTTCTAATTCAGCTAATTTCTTTTCAACATCTATTCTTGGGAATAAATTATCTCCTTTAACAACCTTAGTTCCTGCTACTGTTCCACTAAATTCTTTTAATGAATCCCATGAAAGATTTTCAGAATTAATCTGTTCATTAATCTTCTTAGCTGTATCTGGTAAGAATGCAGAAATCATAACTGAAGCAAATCTTAAACTTTCAATTAAATTATAAAGAACAGTTCCAAGTCTTGCTTTCTTATCTTCATCTTTAGCAAGTATCCAAGGAGTTGTTTCATCAATATACTTATTTGCTCTTCCAATTAATTCAAATACATGTTCTAAAGCTAATGGAAGATTTAATTGATTAACTGCTTCTTCAACTTTAGCTGGTGTACTTAATGCTAAATTTATTAATTCATCATCAAAATCACCTTTTTCAGCTTGTGCTGGAATTTCTCCTCCGAAGTATTTTTCTATCATTGCAACAGTTCTAGATAATAAGTTTCCTAAATCATTACAAAGATCTGAGTTTATTTTCTTTATGAATATTTCATTGTTGAATAATCCATCTGCGCCAAATGGAATTTCTCTTAGTAAGTAATATCTTACTGGATCCACTCCAAATTCATTTACTAAAACAACAGGATCTACAACATTACCTTTTGACTTAGACATTTTACCACCATCAACAAGTAACCATCCGTGTCCAAATACTTGCTTTGGAAGAGGTAAACCTAAAGCCATTAACATTATTGGCCAGTAAATAGTGTGGAATCTTAATATATCTTTACCTATTAAATGTACATCTGCTGGCCAGAATTTATCATATAACTCTGTATTTTCCTGACCATATCCAAGAGCAGTTATATAGTTTGATAACGCATCAATCCATACATAAATAACATGTTTTTCATCAAATGTTACTGGAATCCCCCAGTCAAAACTTGTTCTTGATACACATAAATCCTGTAATCCAGGTCTTAAGAAATTATTTAGCATTTCATTTTTTCTTGATTCTGGTTGAATGAAATGTGGATGTTCTTCAATATACTTTATTAATTTATCAGCATATTTACTCATTTTAAAGAAATAAGCTTCCTCTTTTGACTTTTCAACTGGTCTTCCACAATCAGGGCATAAATTTCCTTCTAACAATTGAGTATCAGTCCAGAAAGATTCACATGGAGTACAATACCATCCTTCATAAGAACTCTTATAAATATCTCCTTGATCATATAATTTTTTAAATATATCTTGAACAGCTTTTACATGATAATCATCAGTAGTTCTGATAAATTTATCATAGCTTATATTCATCATTTTCCAAAGATCTTTTATTCCTGCAACTACTTCATCTACATGTTCCTTTGGTGTGATTCCCTTTTCTTCAGCTATTCTTTGAATTTTTTGTCCATGCTCATCTGTTCCTGTTAAGAACATTACATCATATCCTGTTAATCTTTTAAATCTTGCTATAGCATCAGCAGCTACTGTAGTATAAGTGTTACCTATATGTAGTTTTGTTGATGGATAATAAATTGGTGTTGTAATATAAAATGGTTTTTTACAATCTTTACACATTACGTAATTCCTCCAATATTTAATTTACAGCTGGAAGCTAATTTAATAATAATCTTTCCCAGCTGATGTTTATTTTTATAAAAAAATCTCTATATAGGTATATTAAAACCTATATAGAGACGTATTATACGTGTTACCACTCTATTTCTTATCTACTTCACAATAAACAACTCATTAAGTGACCATCATCACTCTGCAATATAACGGTTGCTCCCGTATTTTCCTAACTAAAAACAATCAGCTCAGAAAATCTGCTCTAAGACCATCTTCATAAAACTTTCAAACACTGACTTTCAGCACATATCAGCTCTCTTATAGAATATCCGTTTTATTACTCTTCTTTTCACTGCATTATATTTCTTCCAATAATTATTTTATATTATTTTATCAGTATAATCAATTGTTATTTTCTATTTATATGACTGTAAATAATTTTTTTCAATCAAGATTTAAACATTAAACAATTTACACAAAAAGAAAAATAAATATACTATGCAATATTATAGTTTTAATGGATAGTCTTTCTTTTTAAACAATTATTATTTCTATGTTATAATTCAAATGAATTGCATCGGAGGTGAGACCCATTAATTATAATACTCAATTACCTAAATTAGGATTAAGAAATATAAAAACTGCTATAGCTGTTACACTCTGCATGATAGTATTTAATTTAATAAGAAGGGAAAATCCATTCTTTGCATGTATAGCAGCAGTTTTTTGTATGAAAGACACAGTATCTAACAGTATTCATATGGGAAAAAACAGAATCATAGGAACTATGTTAGGTGGCCTTATAGGTATAATTCTTATTTATCTAAGTACCAAATTTACTTTTTTGTATAGTATAAGTTCTATAGTTACTGGTATTGGAATTTCAATTTCAATATATCTATGTACTATCTTTAAAAAACCTGAATCTGTTATAGTTTCCTGTATTGTTATAAGTGGAATTATGATAAATTATGCTTCTCAAATTAATTCATATACTTATGCTATAAACAGAACTATTGATACTATAATTGGTATTGTTATTGCAATTTTGGTAAATAAATATTTTAATCCAATTAAAAGCAACAATCATACTGCTTAATTTTTAAATTCATATATTAAAAATTAATCCAAAGAATAAAATAATAATTATTTCATTCTTTGGATTAATAAAAAATAACAATTATATATTAAAAATTTATTTAAAATCACCTACAGGCTTACCAACAAAATAAACTACTGCACATGTTATTACTGATGCACCTGGAAGCACAATCCATATAGGTAATCCAAGACCTACTGGAATATAGCCACATATTATTGTAATCGCAGCAACTGTTAATGCATATGGCATTTGAGTTTTCACATGATCAATATGATGACACCCTGCTCCCATTGATGACATTATTGTTGTATCTGATATTGGTGAACAATGATCACCAAATATTGCTCCTGTTAAAACTGCACTTGTGCTCATTACTACATATCCAAAATCAGGAGATATTGAAAATGAAAGCGGAATTGCAAGCGGCATTAATATCCCCATTGTTCCATATGCAGTTCCTGTAGCAAATGAAATTACTGCTCCTAAAATAAATATTATACTTGGCAATAAAAATTTAGGTACTGAATCAGAAAGCATTTGAACTAAGAATGCTGCTGTACCAAGTTCCTTAATTACTGAACTTAATGACCAGGCAAGTATTAATATAACCCCTGTTATAATTAATCCCTTCATTCCATCAACCCATACATCTACAGCTTCTGAAAAAGTAAATATCTTTTTATATACACCCATTCCTATTGCAACTATAGATGCAAATAATGCTGACTGGAATAATGCTACTGATGCATCTGATGCACTAAACGCTTCTCTTATAGCTGTAAATGACATTGGTGAATTTGTCATTAAAGCTTGAAGTGTTACATCTTCTCCTCCCATTATTGCAGTATATCCACTATAATAAAAACTTATTAACGCAGATATCATAAGAGCTCCAATTGGAATAATTGCATTCCAGATGCTTAATTTTATACCCTCTTTAGGCGCCATTTCTTCTTCAGCTGCTTTGTCTAACGCAATTTCCTTATTTTTATCTGAAACATAACCCTGTCTTGCTTTTATTTCAGCTTTTCTCATAGGTCCAAAATCTCTTAAAAAATATGACGTTGCAACAACAAATACTAATATTAATATGTTATAAAATCTATATGGGATAGTATTTAAAAACACTCCAAATGCATCTGCACTTTGTCCAATTGATTCAAATCCATCCTTAATTAATCCAACTTCCAATCCAATCCATGTTGAAACTATCATTATACCTGCAATTGGTGCTGCCGTAGCATCAATAATAAATGCTAATCTTTCTCTTGATATCTTCATTTTATCAGCAACAGGTTTCATTATTGGTCCAACTATCAATGAATTTGCATAATCATCAAAGAAAACTAATACTCCTAATAACCATGTAATTAATTGTGCACTTCTTGGAGTTTTGGCTCTTTTAGCAAGAGCTTCTGCTATTGCTTTTGCTCCACCCATTTTACTTACAAGACTTATAACACCACCAATAACCATAACCTGAAGCACTATCCCAGCATTCCATGGATCAGCTAATGAATTCAATGCTCTTTGAACAAAATCTAAAAATGAATGTACAATTGCATAAATTACATTATTACCTGAAATCTGCAATAAAAAGCATCCTGATATTGTTCCTAAAAATAATGAAATAACAACATTTTTAGTTATGAATGCTAATGCAATTGCCACTAATGGTGGCAATATTGTCAGTAGTCCAAATTTAGATGCATTGTCTGCTGCCACATCATCTGCTGCAAAAACTGCAAATGATGGAACTATTAGTACTAATAATGTTAACAAGAACACATAATACTTTCTTAATTTTTTCATATATAATTCCCCCTAATAATATTGTGAAAATTTCAAGATAGAGTTTACATGCTTATAAAACCAGATAAATCTTAACAATTATTTATTAAAAAACCTTATGGCAAATCAAAAAAATTTATTCCTTTAATATTATTGATAAAAGAAAAGACCTTGGGATACACCCAAGGTCCTAAAATGTATATTTACAAAACAACTACATCTTAATTCCATGAATGATAGCTCCCCACAAATACAACATCTTTGTGACAGTGTCATACATATTCTGCATAACCCCAGTCTTATAACCTTAAAGCATCAGTTATAAACTTCGGCAATATTTCCTTTCTTGCTATTTCACTTTGCTTTAATCCATAGCAATACTATTAAATACTGCGCCTCTATCTCTTTCAATTATTCACTTTTAAATTTTCTATTAACATAATACTGTAATTTCATATTTTTTGCAAATTATTTTTGTCGTTTTATAATTTTTTTGTTTTTTTATGTAGAATTCACTAATTAATTACTTATTATCAGACATAAATTTTTCTATATCCTCTGTTTCTTTAATCATGTTTTTAGTCAACACTTCACATCCATCTTCTGTAACTAAAACATCATCTTCTATTCTTATTCCTATATTTTCTTCGGCTATATAGATTCCTGGTTCAACAGTAAATACCATACCTTCTTTAAAGATAAAATTTCTTCCCTGTGGTTCCACATCATGAGTATCTAGTCCAAGATTATGTCCAATACTATGCCAATAATACTTTCTAACTTCACTTTTTTCTTTTATTATTCCAAGTTTTAAACACTCTTCTGCAATAAGATCGGTTGCCCATGTATTTAATTCTTTATAAACAATTCCAGGCTTGATCTTTTTAATTACTGCTTTATTAACTCTAAGAACTGCTTCATATATTTCCTTCTGTCTAGGTGAAAACTTTCCACCTACAGGAAATGTTCTTGTTATATCAGCATTATAATAATTCCATTGAGCACCTAAATCAAATAGTATTAAATCCTTACTTTTCATTTCACTATTATTTTCAACATAATGAAGTGTAGCTGCATTTTTTCCAGCTGCTGCTATTGTTCTAAACGCCAAATCTTTAGCTCCCTTTGTTTTGCACGTAAAATCAAAATATGCTTCTAATTCATATTCTTTTAACCCTTCTCTTGCATTTTTCATAAGAGTTTCTACACCTTCAATTGTGATATCTATTGCTTTCTGCATCTCTTCTATTTCTTCCTTGGACTTAATCATTCTTAAAGGTATAATTTTACTTGATATATTTTTAATTATAACTTGAGGATACTTTTCCCTCAATAATTTTGCATATTTTAAAGCAACTGAATCTTCTTCTTCATAATCCTGTCTGTCCAAATCTAAATATAAATTTATTTCAGATGCTCCTTTTATTGTTCTATTTAAATATTCATGAAATTCATTTTTGTAAACCACATCATCAATTCCTGATATCTCTTTTGCTTCAGAATCCCTCAATGTCTTTCCGTTCCACATTTCTTTTTCTAAATCTATTTCCTTTAAAAATAATTTTTCATTTATTTCATTATTAAATTTCGATAATAATACAATATGATTTTCTTCACTTATTCCTGTTAAATAATAAAAATTTCTATCTGGAGTAAATTGATAAAATTCATCTCCTGTTTTTTTAGGAGCATTTCCAGCAAATAATATAACTATAGAATTATCTTCTATTTCATTCATCAAATCTGATCTATGTCTGATATAAATTCTTTTATCCATAATTTTTATTTCTCCTTAACCTTAAATATTTATAATTTATATTATTATACTACTATTGAAATTTTATTAAAATTAAATCCACCCCAAAAACAGGAATATTCCTATTTTTAAATCAAAATAGGAATATATTCACTACAAATATGGACATTATTATTGCTGTTAAATCCGCACATATTGCAGCCCATAATGTATGTCTTATCTTTTTAACTTTTACAGCTCCAAAATAAACTGTAATAGTATAAAATATAGTTTCAGTTGTTCCCATAATTACAGATGCAATCAATCCAATCTTTGTATCAGGTCCATAATTTTTAATTATATCTGTGAATACTCCTATAGCTCCACTTCCAGACAATGGTTTTATTATCACAAGTGGAATTAATTCCTTTGGTAATCCTATCAGATTAGTTATAGAAGCCAATAATCCTGTAACCATATTCATAAGATCTGCTTTTTTAAAAATTTCAACAGCTATTATAATTGCAAGTATACATGGGAATATTCTTAAACATACATTTAAGCCTTCTTTAGCCCCTTCAATAAACCATTCATAAACCTGTTTTCCTTTAAACATTCCATAGGTAATAATAAGTAAAAAAATTATAGGTATTATACTTTTACTTAAATATTCCAACATAATATTTTCCCCCTTAGAAATATCGTTGCAAAAGCTTACAACATATAATTCCTACAATAGCTGCTGTTGTTGTTGATACTATTGCAGGAAGTATTATTATACCTGGATTAGATGAGTTGCAGGCTGCTCTTATTGATATTATTGTAGATGGAACCAACTGAATACACGCTGCATTTAACACTAAAAACAAGCACATATCATCAGATGCTGTTTCTTTATTCTTATTAAGTCTATTCATTTCTTCCATAGCTCTCAATCCAAAAGGCGTTGCTGCATTTGATAATCCCATCATATTTGCTGTGATGTTCATAACTATAGCACCTAATGCATGCTCATCTTTAGCTGCTTCTTTAAATATTATTTTTAATACAGGTTTTAATATTTTTGCAAGTTTATCTGTGAATCCACTTTTTTCTGCTATCTTCATTACTCCACACCAGAAACACATAATCCCTACAAGTTCTATAATAAATGATACTGTGCTTCCACAAGAATCAATTATAGATTTAGATATATCATCACCCAAACCATTAAATATCCCAACAAGGCTTCCTAAAAAAATTAAAATGAACCAAATATAATTTATCATATCCTAATTACAGCCATTAATTGACTGTATTGTCTCCTCTCCAAATTATTATTTTCATATTAATTTATATTCCTTGAACTTATAAATTAGTAGTGATACCATATAATTATTAAACATAATATTTAATGAAATAAGGAGATTAACTTATGAAAGATTCCAATTTAAAATTAGCTCAAAATGATGTAGATGAAGCTTTAAAAGCTGTTGAGGAAATGGAAAACTGCATTAGCATTAATAATGATTCTTCAAAAAAAGAACTAAAAGAAAAATTTGTTGAATTGACAAATAAAGTTCAAAGATTAGAGAATATATTAAAAAGTGAAGGAATAATTTAATACATAAGTTATAAAAACACAGACTGATCTCAGTCTGTGTTTTCTTTAATATCTGCTAAATTGTACTTTCTCTTTCAACAAGTTGATGATCTAATACAAAATGTGCTTTATCTAATGGCTGTTGGTTAAGAAGCTTTATAAGCATTCTCATTGCAACAGATCCCATGTCATATGTTGGCTGTGATACAGTTGTTATTTTAGGATAAAAAATTGATGCTGCAAAATTATCATTGAAACCTATAACGCTTACATCTTTTGGAACTTGAATTCCATTATCTCTCAAAGCATTAATTGCTCCCATTGATATATCATCAGATGCACACACTATACCACTAAATTTTTTTCCGCTCTTTAATATTTGTAATACACCTTCATATCCTGTCTTAACCTTTATTGAACCAAGATATATTAAATCAGAATCAATAGCTACTCCAGCTTCTTTCATAGCATTTTCATATCCTATGTATCTATCTCCCCATGCATTCATAGCATCTTTGTTAGTACCAATAAATGCGATATCTTTTACACCCTTATCTATAAGAAATTTTGTACTGTCATAACTACCCTTTACATTATCTATAGTTACACTTGGTAATAATCCCTCTTTATCTTTAGTTTCAACCAATACTGTTTTCAAATCTAATTCATTTATAAGTTCTAATATTTCATCTTGAAGTGAACTACTCATGTAGATTACACCATCAACCATTTTTTCTTTCAGAACTCTTAAATATTCTTTTTCTTTATCTATATCAAGATCTGAATTACATAATATAATATTATAATCATAGATGTTTGAAACATCTTCTGCTCCTCTAACAATCTCTGGGTATAATTGGTTTGAGATATCTGGTAATAAAATTCCTATTGTTTTTGTCCTTTGAGTTTTTAAACTTCTTGCCACTATATTAGGTCTATATCCTAATTTTTTTATTGCATCTAGCACTTTCTTTTTTGTATCTTCATTTACTACATCGATATCATTTAAAACTCTAGAAACTGTTGCAATCGATACCCCAGCTTCTCTTGCAACATCTTTTATAGAAGTAGCCATGTTTATTCCTCCTTTGAATTTTCTAGTTAATTTAATTATACTAATATAATACCTTACAAATCAACAATATATAGGCAAATAATTAGGTTCACTCTAATTTTTGTCATTCTCTCTAAATACTATTCTAAATTTATAATAAATTAAAATAGTTTAAGATAAAACAAACTGAGAATTCAAGGTTTCCTTGAATTCCCAGATTGCCTAAATAAGTTGAACTATTTTACAACTTCTACAGTCATGTTTAATGTTTCACCATTAATAGTTGTTTCTGTATAATCAGCTTCTGCACCATAAACAACTTCCACAGTTAATGTTTCTTTCTTAATAGAATCTTCAAATTTCTTGATAACGTCCATTAACATATCATTTCCAGAAACATAAAGCTTAATCTTATCTGCAACTTCAAAACCTTTATCTTTTCTCATGTTTTGAATTTTAGAAATCATTTCTCTAACATGGCCTTCTTCTCTAAGTTCTGGAGTTATTGTTGTATCTAAAACAACCCCTAAGTGACCTTCACCAGCAAATGCATATCCTTCTAGTCCCTGCATTGTTACTAATAAATTTTCACTATTAAGTTCAATTTCAGTTCCATTAACATCTATAACTTCATTTCCGCCATTTTGAACCTTTTGAGCTAATTCCATTTGATTTTTTTCAGAAATAGCTTTCCTAATTTGAGGAATTAACTTACCATACGCTTTTCCTAATACAGGCAAGTTTGGTTTTATTTCAAAATTAACATACTTAGAAAGATCAGCTCCAAGTTCAACTTTCTTAATGTTCAATTCATCTTTAACTATATCTCCATAATATTCTGGAAGAACATTTGTTGAAATAAGCATTTCTGAAAGTGGCTGTCTATTCTTAACATTAGCAGCATTTCTTGCACTTCTTCCAAGTTTAACCAAAGTATATGCTAAATCCATTTCTTTTTCTAATTCTGGATTTATAGTGCTTTCATCAGCTACTGGCCATTTACATAAATGAACACTTTCTGGTGCATTTTTATCAAGATTAACAACTAAATTTTGATAAATTTCTTCTGTCATAAATGGTACAAAAGGAGCTGCAACCTTAGATATAGTAGTCAATACTTTATATAATGTTACATAAGCACCAATCTTATCATCACTTAATTCTTGAGACCAGTATCTTGCTCTATTTCTTCTTACATACCAGTTTGATAATTCATCTGTAAAGTCTTCAATTGCTAATGCAGCTTGAGTTATCTTATATCCATCTAAGTTTTCCTGTACTGTCTTTATCAATGTATTTAACTTAGAAATTATCCATTTATCCATTACATTATCAGATACAAAATCTGCATACTTAGTTGGATCAAATTTATCTATATCAGCATATAACACATAGAATGAATAAACATTCCATAATGTTCCTAAGAATTTTCTTTGAGTTTCTGCAACGTCATCAGTTGAGAATCTTGTTGGAAGCCATGGTGCACTTGCAGTATAGAAATGCCATCTTGTAGCATCTGCTCCTTGACTGCCTAACACTTCAAATGGATCAACAACATTTCCCTTAGATTTTGACATCTTAAGTCCTTTTTTATCTAAAACGTGACCTAATACTATACAATTTTCAAATGGATTTGTATCAAATAAACATGTTGATATAGCCATCAATGTATAGAACCATCCTCTTGTCTGGTCAACAGCTTCTGATATAAATTGAGCAGGGAAATTTGCTTCAAATTTTTCTTTGTTTTCAAATGGATAGTGCCATTGTGCAAAAGGCATTGATCCTGAATCAAACCAGCAGTCAATAACTTCATTAGTTCTTGTCATTTCTTTACCACATTCAGGACATTTTAATTTAATTCCATCAACATATGGTTTGTGTAATTCAATTCCCTTACAGTCTGTTGTAGCTTTTTCTTCTAATTCAGCTCTGCTTCCTATACATTCTCTATGACCACATTCACATTGCCATATTGGAAGTGGAGTTCCCCAATATCTATCTCTTGAAATACCCCAGTCAATAACATTTTCAAGGAATTTACCAAATCTTCCTGTTCTAATATTATCAGGATACCAGTTTACTTTATTGTTATTTTCAAGTAATTTATCTCTCATTGCAGTCATTTTTACAAACCAACTGTCTTTTGGATAGTAAAGAAGTGGTGTATCACATCTCCAACAATGTGGATATGAGTGTGTATGTCTATGTTTATCAAATAATTGATTGTGTTCTTCTAAGTAATTACAAATGCTTTCATCACATTTCTTAACAAATTTTCCTGCCCATGGAGTTACTTCTGGAACAAATTTACCACTTGCATCTACTAAGTTAATAAATGTAATTCCATTCTTTTTAGCAACAAAGCTATCATCTTCACCATAAGCTGGAGCAATATGTACTATACCAGTACCATCTGTTAATGTAACGTAATCTCCATGAATTACTTCAAATGCCTTACCTTCAACTTTTGCAAAAGGCATTAATTGTTCATATTTAACTCCAAGTAATTCTTCACCTTTGAATTCCTTGACAATTTCATATTCTCTATCGCCTAAAACTTTTTCTGCTAAGTCTTTTGCTAAAATATATACTTCATCGCCAACTTTAGCTTCACAATAAGTATATGCTTTATTTACACATAATGCTAAGTTAGATGGTAATGTCCATGGAGTTGTTGTCCATGCTAATATATATTTATTATCTTCACCAACAACTTTAAATTTAGCTGTAGCTGTTAAATCCTTAACATCTTTATATCCTTGAGCAACTTCATGAGATGAAAGAGCAGTTCCACATCTTGGACAGTAAGGCATTACCTTATGACCTTTATATAACAATCCTTTATCCCACAATTTCTTTAAAGCCCACCATTCAGACTCAATGTAATTATCATGATAAGTTACATATGGATCATCCATATCAACCCAATAACCAATTTGTTCAGACATCTTTTCCCAAAGACTTACATAAGAGAATACACTGTCTTTACATTCTGTAATGAATTTTTCTACACCGTAATCTTCAATTTGTTCTTTACCTGAAATTCCAAGTTTCTTTTCAATTTCAAGTTCAACTGGAAGACCATGAGTATCCCATCCAGCCTTTCTTAAAACCTGATATCCTTGCATTACTTTGTATCTTGGAATTATATCCTTCATAACTCTTGTTAATATATGACCAACATGTGGCTTACCATTTGCTGTTGGAGGTCCATCAAAGAAAGTGAAGTGTTCTCCACCTTTATTTGCATCAAAATTCTTTTGAATAATGTCTTTTTCTTTCCAAAGCTTAGCAATATCTTGTTCCCTGCTCACAACACTTTGTGATGCATCTACTTTATTGTACATTGAATTTTCCCCTTTCATTTTATGTCCTGTATATATTTATCTTGCTAAAAAACAATAATTAACTTTGTATTATACTTCTAACAATCTCCACATTGATAAAAGCATTTTAAACGAAAAAAAACCTCATCCCACAGGACGAAGTAAAATTCGCAAACCACCTAAGGTGAACATCTAATAAAAAATTAAATGCTTAATTTCAAGTACAAATATACTCTATCCTTTAACGCAGGCTCTTACGTGATAACTTAATCAATATCTAAATAAATATCTTTCAGTCTCCAACTCCTAGGTGATTTTCTTCAAGATTTATTATAGCTTTGCACCATCCAGCTACTCTCTAAAAATAAATTCTAAAATACTTTTCCTAATCACAGTCTTTTATTGTAATTTATTATATAGTAACGAATTTTAAATGTCAATTAAGGTTTTTACATTTTTCGTAAATTATTCTTTTTATTATGTTAAATAATATGATAATACATTCATTTATTGAATTAATGTTATAATTTTAATATCCTCATTATTCTAATGTATAAAGAATTAATAGAAAATGTTCTCATTAAACTCTAAATTATGTATATATATTTTTTTGTACAATATAATTATTCTATATGTTTCAATTAACAATATACCATTCACAACGAATGATGAACATTTTTTAAGATTTCTTTGATATTTATTTTTATCATTAACACGTATATATTTTTATTTTATATATTGAGGTGAGTTTATTGATTTGCAAACATTGTGGCAATAATATTTCTAGTAACTTAAATATATGCAGTTACTGTGGTATGCCTAACCCATACTATGGTCATATTTCATTTGGATTCAAATTTATTTCATGTATTTTTCCTCTTGTAGGCATATGTTTGTTTTTAATGTTGAAATTCAGGAGAAATCCTAATTCAAATTCAATATTTATCTGGACATTAAGTGGAATTCTGTTATGGGCAGTATTATATTCTCTTGCCTTTTTTGCAGGAATATTACTTGCATTCTATATATAGATAGACAAAATATCGTAATCACAAGTTATAAAGTGATTACGATATTTTGTAGAATTTATCATGTAATTATCACACTAATATTATTATCTAATGAATCCTATATTATTCCTTTAGAATTTTCTTCTTTTAAATCTGCTCACAATAAATATTGATGTTATTCCAACACACAATAACGCTACAATCATTAAATATTCCTTTGATTGAGAAATTTTGTTTTCCTCTTTCTTACTGTGATCATTTTCATTATTGTCACTATTTTTTTCTTTTTCTGCATTAGCTGAATTATCATCTTTAGCATTTGTATCATTTATTTTTCTTTCTTGGTATTGCAAATCATCAGAATTTACATTCTCATCTTTTGATTCTAATTTCTTATCTTCACGTCCTCTGCCACCACCAATTTTAGAAGACAATGCTGAAACATTTATTATTGATTCAATATTTCCATAAATCGTTGAAGGCTGTTCACCATTCAATTGAGCTAAAATACTCTTTGTTCTATCTTCACCAAATGTAATCATTTCTGGGATTGATGTTTCATATTGTTCATATGTGCAAAATGCAGTAGGATCTTCTTTTATATAATTTCCTATAAGATTATCAAGCTTATTTACAAGATTAGCATAATATCCACTATTAAAATACTTGTCTGCTATTTGTTTTAAATAGCTATGATATAATTCTCTATACTCATCAACTTCTAATAGCTTTCCTATTAAAGGCATATTTTCTAAGTTTCCTGATACAGGATTATCAATAGGAAAATTAATTATTGTCGAAGTCCCAGAATTGTTTTCTTTTCCTCCCATTCCTGAAAATCCCCCAAAAGATAAATTCAAATCCCAAGGAAGTATCTGACATATACCATTATTTTCATATAGGTAATAATTATGATACATAGCACCTGAATAACTATCTAGATTAACCAAATAAGTATTTACTGCAAAATACTTCAATACCTCTTCAACATCTAATACATCTTCCAAGTTTGTTCCATCATTTAGATTTTTATACATGTTTATAACTTTCTTAAAATCTGAATCTGTAGTTCTTTTAAATACTGCACTATCTCTTACAATAGAATAGCTGCTGACATCATCATCTATATATACAAAATCAGCACCTTCAGAATTTTTATTTGAATTAGGACCTCCTCTCATATCATCTTTATTCATTTTAGAAATATCCTTATTCTTAAATTCATTGTTATTATTCATGTCTGGTGGCATTTCACCATTATCAGGTGGATTATCTCCCTTTGGCGGTGGATTTCCACCTCCTTTATTGTCATTTTTTCCTCCCATTCCCATAGTTTCAGGTTTATAAAGATTTCCTTCTTTTGTACCAAAGTTATTTTCTAAATATCTTTCATCAATAACTTCAATAGCAAGATAAAATTCCCATTCTTCTCCATTAACCTTAATATTACTATAAGACATTTCTGGAACTGCTATTCCCATATAATCATATAAATCATAAGATATATATTCTTTCATATAGGTATTATCTT
>NZ_CAKVKB010000030.1 GCF_934754915.1 uncultured Clostridium sp. | reverse complement strand
AACAACTTAATTTTATATTAAGAAGAAATCTTAAAAAAACCTTATTTATTTCAATCTTAATGATATTTTACCAAAATTTGATTATAATATATAAGAATAAGGTATTATACAATAGGGGGATTTTTAATGAACAAAAAACAGATTATAGGATTGATAGTGGCAGCTGTCGCCTTTATTTGCATAAGCGGAGCCAGTGTACTTATAAATTCATATTCAAAAAGCATTATAGGAAAGGAATCAGAAAAGTCGTTTACAGAAACTGCATTGGCAACAGCTGATGATGTAAGCATCCCAAGCGAAGATTTTATTGGTGTTGTTAAAGTTGATGGTGTTATTCAGAGTACTTCTGGAAGTAATAGCATATTTAATTCAGATGAGGGATATAATCATACAAAAACTTTAAAATATATTGATGAAATGACTGCTTCAAATGACAACAAAGGAATATTGTTATATGTAAATAGTCCTGGAGGTGGAGTTTATGAATCTGATGAACTTTATCTAAAGTTGAAAGAATATAAAGAGATTACAGGAAGACCTGTATGGACTTATATGGCAAGTCAAGCATGTTCAGGAGGATATTATATTTCTATGGCATCTGACAAGATATATGCTAATAGAAATTGCTGGACTGGTTCAATAGGTGTTATTACATCACTTACAAACATGAAAGGGTTGTATGATAAATTAGGAATACAGGAAATTGACATAACAAGTGGACCTAACAAAGCTATGGGTTCAGCTGGTATAGAAATGACAGATGAACATAGGGCAATACTTCAGAGTTTAGTTGACGAAGCTTATGACCAGTTTACAGGAATTGTTTCAGAAGGAAGAGGAATGGATATTCAGACTGTAAAGACTATTGCTGATGGTCGTATATATTCAGCAAAACAGGCTTTAGATCTTGGATTAATTGATAATATTGATACTTATGAAAATATGCAGAGTGATATGCTTCAATCAATAGGAAGTGATGCTGTTATATATACTCCAGAAGCTAAAGAAAATGTATTTGCATCTTTATTTTCAAAGATAGAAGGATTAAAGACTAAATCAGATGCTCAGATAATTTCAGAATATCTAGAAAAACAAGACAATGGAGGTTTAATGTATTATGCAAAACAATAGTGATCAGAAAGTATTGTATGCAGGTTTTTTAGTAAGATTATGGGCATATATTATTGACTGCATTATTGTAGGATGTGCAATGCTTGTAATAAGAATACCTAAGTTTTTTATTTCATTAGCATTTCCAGATTTGTTTCTATTCAGTCCTGTATTATTTAAATTTTCAATAATGGATATTTTGATATATTTATTATCAGCATTTTATTTCGTTTTCATGACATACAATTTTGGCGCAACCTTTGGTAAAATGGCAATGAAGATTAAAGTTCGTAAAGAAAATGAAGAAAAACTTCCGGTTTTTGATGTTATTTATAGAGAAACCATAGGAAGATATTTAAGCGGGTTGGTTTTAGGAATTGGATATATAGTTATTGCGTTAGATAACAAAAATAGAAGCTGGCATGATATGTTATGTGATACAGTCGTAGTATATAATTTCCCAGAGAGTTCTGTTAATTTCTCAAAAAACTATGATAATAGTAAAAGAGAGGAAAGTGTTTTATTAGACAATAACGTTGATGAAAATATACATAATTCTTCAAAGAATTATAGTGAGGAAATTCGTGAAGATTCTTCAGAGAGTGATGATATTACAGATATAAATGAAATTGTTGAAAAAGACAATGATAAGAATGAAAAAATATAGAGAGTGTTATATTAATAGTTAAATACAATAAAAATCAGTATATAATCTATGTAAGATTTATACTGATTTTTATTATTGTTACATAGATAATATTTTTCTAAAAGTATATCAGTTTTATAAATTTAGACAAAAATTAATAATATCAGTATAATTAAATTATGGAATAATATCAAATAAAATAGAAAGAGGTAATAAAAATCAAATATGGAGGAAAGAATCAGCAAAACAAATCAAAAAGAAAATAAAATGGGGACTATGCCAGTTGGAAAATTACTGATGAATATGTCTCTTCCAATTATAATATCTATGATTGTACAAGCTATGTATAACATAATAGATAGTATTTTTGTTGCACAGGTAAATGAAAACGCATTGACAGCAGTTTCTCTTGCATTTCCAATACAAACTCTTATGATAGCAGTAGCAACAGGTACAGGGGTTGGTATGAATGCATTATTGTCAAGAAGTCTTGGAGAAAAAAATATAGATACAGCTAATAAGACAGCTCTTAATGGAATATTTATAATTGCATTGAGTTATATTTTATTTGCTATATTTGGCTTATTTTTTTCTAATTCTTTTTTTAAAACTCAAAGTACAGATATTCAGATAATTCAATATGGAGATCAATATTTATCAATATGTTGTGTTATGGCTATTGGTTTATTTATGCAAATAACATTTGAACGTTTGTTACAAGCAACTGGAAAAACCTTTTACACCATGATTACACAAGGAACTGGAGCTATTATTAATATAATTTTGGATCCAATATTAATATTTGGACTTCTAGGTGCACCTAAATTAGGAATTGCTGGTGCTGCAATAGCAACTGTTACAGGGCAATTTGTTAGTGCTTTATTGGCTATATATTTTAATTTTAAGAAAAATCATGAAATACATATATCTTTTAAAGGGTTCAAACCAGATTTTCATATAATAAAGATAATATACCAGGTTGGTATACCTTCTATTATAATGCAGGCAATTGGATCTGTTATGACATATGGAATGAATAAAATACTTATGGGATTCTCTGGTACAGCTGTATCAGTATTTGGAGTTTATTTTAAGCTTCAAAGCTTTATATTTATGCCTATTTTTGGACTTAATAATGGATTTATACCTATTGTTGCATATAATTATGGAGCTCGTAATAAAAAGCGTATTACAGATGTAACTAAAATAGCAATAGCAATTGCTGTAAGTATAATGTTAGCAGGATTGGCTGTTTTTCAATTGTTTCCTGAAAAATTACTTCTTCTATTTAATGCCTCTGATGATATGGTACAAATGGGAAAGGTAGCATTAAGAACAATAAGTTTGAGTTTCATATTTGCAGGTTTTTGTATTATAGTTGGTTCTGTATTTCAGGCTCTTGGAAATGGTATGTATAGTCTTATAGTATCATTTGCGAGGCAGATAGTAATAATACTTCCAGCAGCATATATATTATCGAAAGTTGTTGGATTAGATGGAGTATGGTTTTCCATACCATTAGCAGAGATTGGGTCAGTTTTATTATCAGTATTTTTCTTTAGACAGATTTATAATGATAAGATTAAAAATCTATAAATAGATTATTTCAATTAATTTAATTAGGAACTGTTGAGTTTAATGACTTTAACAGTTCTATTTTTGTACAGAAAATTATAAGCAAATCTAAATTTTTGAAAACTAAAAAGTTCCTAACGAAATTAATATTTTATCTAAGATAAAATAAAAGTAAAACACATGATTTATATACAAAAAAAATAAAAAATATACAAATGTTTATAAAGATTAATTGGTAAAATAAAAATGAAGTTAAACGCAAGCGTTTTCATAAATAAACATAATAAGCTTTCAGATATAAAATTTAAAAAAGTTAGGAGAGATTTTACATGGTAGAAAAGAATTTAGAACAAATATTAAGTAAAAAATTTAATAAAACAATAAGCACTGCAACAGATGCAGAAGTATATTCAGCTTTATTACAATTAACAAAAGCAGAAGCAAAAGAAAAAGGAACAAATAAAGGCAAAAAGAAATTATATTACATTTCAGCAGAATTTTTAATTGGCAAATTATTATCTAATAATTTAATTAATTTAGGATTATATGATGAAGTAAAAAAGGTATTGGCTAAGAATGGAAAGGATTTAACTGCAATAGAAGAAATGGAATTAGAACCTTCATTAGGTAATGGTGGTCTTGGAAGATTGGCAGCCTGTTTTTTAGATTCAATAGCAACTCTTGGATTAAATGGAGATGGTGTTGGATTAAATTATCACTTTGGATTATTTCAGCAGGTATTTGAAAACAATAAGCAGAAAGCAGTTAAAAATCCATGGTTAACAGATGAGAGCTGGTTAAATAAAACAGATATTAAATTTGAAGTGCCATTTGGAGGTTTTAAAGTTACTTCAACTCTTTATGACATAGATGTAACTGGATATGACAAACCTTGTAATAAATTAAGATTATTTGATATAGATACAGTTGATGAATCAATAGTTAAAGATGGAATTGACTTTGATAAAACTGATATAGAAAAAAATCTTACTTTATTCCTATATCCAGATGATAGTGATGATGCTGGAAGAATTTTAAGAGTTTATCAACAATACTTTATGGTTAGTAATGCAGCTCAATTAATAATACTTGAAGCAGAAGAAAATGGATATGACCTTCATAAATTACATGAACATGTAACAGTTCAAATTAATGATACACATCCATCTATGGTAATTCCTGAATTAATCAGATTATTAGGGCAAAAAGGAATTGCAATGGATGAAGCTATTGAAATAGTTTCAAAAACTTGTGCGTATACTAATCATACAATACTTGCAGAAGCTTTAGAAAAATGGCCTATAGATTATTTAGAAAAGGTAGTTCCACAATTAATGCCAATAATAAGAGAATTGGATAACAAAGTAAAAGCAAAATTTAATGATAAAAAAGTGTATATCATAGATGATGAAAGAAGAGTTCACATGGCACATATGGATATACATTATGGATATAGTGTAAATGGTGTTGCTGCACTTCATACACAAATATTAGAAGATGTTGAATTAAAACCATTCTTTGATATATATCCAGAAAAATTCAACAATAAGACAAATGGAATTACATTTAGAAGATGGTTATTACATTGTAATAATGAACTTGCTGATTTTATAACTGAGCTTATTGGTGATGAGTATAAGAAAAATGCAGAAAAATTAGAAGAACTAAGCAGATTTATTGATGATAAGAAAGTATTAAATAGACTTGATTCAATTAAGAAAGACAATAAGATTGCTTTAAAGAAGTATTTGAAGAAAACTCAGAATTTGGATCTTAATGAAAATTCTATATTTGATATTCAAATAAAGAGACTTCATGAATATAAGAGACAGCAGATGAATGTCTTATATATCATAAATAAGTATTTAGAGATAAAAAGTGGCAAAATTCCTACGACTCCAATTACTATGATATTTGGGGCTAAGGCTGCACCAGCATATGTAATTGCGCAAGATATTATACACACAATACTATGTTTACAGCAAATAATAGATAATGATCCAGAAGTAAATAAATACTTAAATGTATTTATGGTTGAAAATTATAATGTAACTAAAGCATCTAAATTAATTCCTGCTTGTGATGTTTCTGAACAGATATCTCTTGCATCAAAAGAAGCATCAGGTACTGGTAACATGAAATTTATGCTAAATGGGGCATTGACTCTTGGAACTGAAGATGGTGCAAATGTTGAAATACATCAATTAGTAGGTGATGATAATATCTATATTTTTGGTGAATCATCAGAAACAGTTATAAAACATTATGAAAATGCAGATTATGTTGCTAAAGATTTCTATGAAAAAGAAAATATTAAAAAGCTAGTTGATTTCATAACAAGTGATGAAATGCTTAAAGTTGGTGATAAAGAAAGTTTAACTAGACTTCATGATGAGTTAATAAATAAAGACTGGTTTATGACATTGTTGGATATTGAAGATTATATTAAGACTAAAGATAGAGTATTTAAGGATTACGAAGATAGGGATTCTTGGAATAAAAAAGTATTAATAAATATCAGTAAAGCAGGATTCTTTTCATCTGACCGTACTATTGCTCAATATAATGAAGATATATGGCATCTATAGTATAGTAAATTTTAATTATAATAATTAAATAATTTCTTATTAAAAACATGAGATATTGTAAGAAGATAAAAATTATGTTACATATGATATTTGGAATTATAACTGATAGTTATGTGATAAGTATATTTTTCGATGCAATAGTCTCATGTTTTTTATCCAAAATTTTCATTTCTATATTTTGAAGGAGAAACACCTGTAAATTGTTTAAAAACTTTATAAAAGTGACTTTGATCCTGAAATCCAAGTCTTAGGCTTATATCTAATATACTGTCAGTTGTTGTTTTTAGAAGGACTTTAGCTCGTTCAATACGTATTTTTTTGGCATAATTCATTATTGTTATTCCCATATTTTTTTTAAAACAGTCAGATATATATCCTTCAGATAAATTCAATTCATAAGCAAGTTTTTTTAATGAAATTTTACTTTCAATATTGAGATGGAGATGTTTTAAGATTCTGTTTATCACAAAATTATCAGTAACTTCAGTATCATTAATAAGCATATTCAAATAAGTATCGACCATATCTATTTCAATATTTTGAAGTTTCTCAATAGAATTTACAGAAGAAATCTGTTTATAGAATTTATTATATACAGGATGAAGATATTTTGTTGAAATTCCATTTTTAATTATTTCTTTTGAAAATATGGCATTCCATATGTACAAGTCTATTTTTTTTTCATTTATATTTATCTCATCAATTAGTTCATTCTTATGTTTATTTCTTACTATGTTCATAATTTCTGGTTTAGCATGAAGCTCTATTAGGAATGAAATATTGTTACTGAAAATATTATTATCTGATAAAAATGTATCTTCCATAAAAATCACACTCTCTTTTACAATTTATAAATCAGTCAATAAACTATATAATGCCGCAAGATTGAAATTACATTTTAAATTTATGTGACACATATAAAAATATCAAAAGAATCTTAAAAAGATTTTATCCTTAATTACAATATTATATACATATTATATGAGATATATACACATTTTATCAATAATATTTTGATTTTTTTATAAGTATTTCATTTTTTATACATTGATTTTAAATGAATTCATATAGTAAAATAAGGTTTGATTTTTATTATTAAAGAAGAATATAAAAATGCACAAAGGAGAAAAATATTAATAAGATAACGTTCACTTATTAATATAAAAATTACATAAGATAAATTTGGAGGGAAAAATTATGTATAGCAGTGATATTGATGTTATTACTAAGATGGCAGAGAAAAAAGCTAAAAATGCCAATCAAAGGACAGGAAAATATTTAGGAAGAGCAGTAGTTACTGGGTTTTATATAATGGTAGCAATTATTCTTTCGTATACTATGGGGGCTATTCTTTATCCTAAATATCCTGAAGTATCTAAAGTTCTTATAGCAGCAACTTTCTGTTTTGCAATTGCAACAGTTGTATTTTTTAGTGGAGAACTTTTTACAGGAAATAATTTTGTTATGACTGTAGGAATGTTTAAAGGAAAAGTTGATATATCTTCAACATTAAAGGTATGGTTATATAGTTTTATTGGTAATGCAATAGGACTTATGATTTTTGGTTATCTATTTGTTAAAAGTGGTGCATCGTTTAATGCTATTCAGCATTATATAGAAGGTGTTGCATATGCAAAATTAGAGATGCCTGCATATCAAATGCTGTTAAGAGGAATATTATGTAACTTAATAGTATGTTTAGCTTATTTATCAGGAATTAAAATGAAATCAGAAAGTGGTAAACTAATAATGATGTTTTTTTCTGTATTTGCATTTATAATTGCAGGATTTGAGCACAGTATTGCAAATATAGGAATATTTTCTATAGCTTATTTTGCATTAGGAGGATTACCAATGGCATTAGTTCTTAAAAATCTATTGTTTGTAGTTATTGGTAATATAATAGGTGGTGGCCTTATTTTAGGCGGATCAATGGTTTATATAAGTGTTGATGAAGAATATTAGAATTTAAATTTATGCTATGAAAACTTAAAGCAGTTTTCATAGCTTTTTTCTTGTACAGAAAATTATAGGATTTTTAAAAATTCAAATCTAGTAATATCAATGATTAAGGAATATTAAACAGTTAAGATATTATCCATGAAGAGGTCATGGTGAATCTATATTTGTTTGTCTAAATAATTTGAATTAATTTAGACAGTTATCTTATACAATGATAAAATAGAATAAGAAATTTTATTTGCAAATGGAAGATTATGTTACTAAAAGATGGTGAGCAAATGATTAAAATAAAATTAGAAGTTAATAAAAATCGTAAGATAATTTTTAAAGTAAAGATAAATAAAAATGAGATTGAAAATGCATTTTTTAAGAGGGCTATTATGGAAGGTAAAGAGTTAAAAAAGGATTCAATATATGATTACGAAATACCTCTTAGATTTTTTATACCTATATGTGCAAATATGGATAGAGACGAATTAATAATTGATAAAAAGAGTATATTATCATATTTGGAATTTTCTGATTGTTATGATGAAAAATATTATACAGAAGTTTCGGCAAGTGCAAAATATATGAAAAAGTGGAGAGAAGAAGGGTGTCCTGATATATATAAAATAAGTATAAACCCCGAAACTTTTCAGGTTAAAAAAGATATTGCTTTTAAAAAGCCTAGTATGTCTTTAAAACATATAAAAATTTAATAAAAGATAATGGGGAATATTTTTATGGAAGAGTTTTATATTAAAAAGAAAAAAATAAGAAAAGATATTTTAGATATTAGAAATAATATGGGGGCTGATGAGAAAAAGGAAAAAGATAATATTATAAGAACAAATTTTTTAGAAAGCAGTTATTATAAAGAATCAAAAAATATATTTATTTATATTTCATACAATTCTGAAATTGATACAATACATATTATAAACAAGGCATTATGTGATGGGAAAAATATTTTTGTACCTAGAACTATTTTTGAAACAAAATGGATGGATGCTGTACAGATAACTTCTTTAGATAATATGAAAAAAGATAGATATGGAATTCCTGAGCCAGATGATACAGCAGAAAATATTGATCCAGATAAATTGGATATGATAGTTGTTCCAGGAGTTGCATTTGATAGAAATGGTGGGAGAATAGGATATGGAGCTGGATATTATGATAGATATTTTAAAAAAATATCCGATAATAGAAGAAATGATGTAAAAAAAATAGTCCTTGCTTATGAATTCCAAGTTATAGACAAGGTCCCTATGGACGAACAGGATGTAAGGATTGATTGTATTATAACTGAAAATAGAGTTATTAAATAATGTTATTTATGAGGGTGAATTAAAACTATGAAGTATAATGAGAGTAATTTTACTTATCTAAAAGTTACGAGTTTAAACATATATTATTCAGATTTACTTAAGGCAGAATGTGCATGTGAAGATTTTCCAAGGATGACTAAAATAATTGCAAGAAAAGTATTAGAAGCATTTATTAGGAATGTTGGAGTATCATATGGTATTGATTCTGAAACAACTACAGGAGAAATGATAAAAATATTAAGATACAATAAAAATTTTGATCTTCCAGAAGAAGTGTATGATTATATACAAATAGTAAGAGTGAATGGAATCGGAATAACTTTATACAGGAGCAGGGATAAAAGAATAGATAAACATCCTATAGAAATACTTGAGCTTATGCATAGAATTTTCTGTTGGTATCTGAAAAAAAATGAAAAAGAATCTATAAGCAAATTTGTAGATATAAGTTTTAAGGCACCAAAGACTATAGAATATGAAGAAAATGAGTTAAAAAAAATTGATAGGGATATTAGGTTAAAAGATAATCAAATAAACAACTTAAGGGAAAAAATAATTCAGCTTTCACTTGAATCAAAAAGTATAGGTGAGTTAAATAATATAATAATAGCAATAAAAGATGAAAAAGAAGATTTAACAAACTATAGAAATTTTATTATAAGTAAAATAAATTCTCATAGAAAAGCAGTAAATCTTATAAAAAATGACTATGAAAGAGAAATAAAAGAATTTGATTTAGTAAAAGACGAATGTAGTGAAAATCATATACTTCTTTCTAAGAGAGAAAGTATGCTTGTTAGGGCAGAACTTGATAGACAGCAGTTAAAATCAATCATTGATGAATTAGAAGAAGACGATAATATTATTGATGAAAGAGAAGCTTTAGTGGAAAATTTACTGGAATCCATAAGAAAAGGATATGAGAAATCTTTAGATTTAACAAATAAATATCAGGATAATATTGAGACTTTAGTTTTTACATACAATGAAGAGTTAAAAAAAATCTTAAACATAAAAAAGGGAGAGATTGCTACAGAATTAAGCTTTGAAGATAATTTATTTTATAATAAGATAACTGAATATAATAAAGCAGTTGATGATACAAGAAAAAAAGTTACAATGTTTAAGGAAATACTAGATGATAAAATAAAAAAATCAGTAAAGTATAAAGATTTTTATAAGGCATTTTTAAATCTTAGAGGAAATAAATTAAGAATGCTTTATTCTATGGTTACTAATTGGAATAAGAACAATATAAATATATTATCTAAATCGAAGGAATGGATTTTAAATAGGAATAATGAAGATTCGTTTTCAAATATGGTAATTAAAACTATGGAAGAAGTAAAAAATATTTCAGATGATCAGATAAAATTAACTTTATATTATAGAATATTGAGACTTTCAGAAATGTCTATTAAAAATATATGTAATAGAAAAAATTTTATAAAGGCAGTAGACAGTATGGTTCAGAGTGCTTATATTGTACTTGTGGATACTAAGGATTTTAACTATTATTTATCTAAAACTCATTCGATAAAAGTTTATTATTTGAAAAAAGTAATTGAAAAGGTAAAAAGTAGATATAAGAATATTAAAATACATGAAAATGTATTATTTGAAATTTATGATGAAATAATAAAATTGAGTTTGAAAAATGAAATCTACTTTTCTCAGTCGCTAAAAGTAGATATAAATAATGAACATGCATTGAAGAATTCCATAAAAAAACAACCATTTGAATTTCTAACCAGTATAATTGAAGTTGGAGAATCTGCAGATTATAAAGTGGTTTATAAAATAATTTTTGAAATTTTGAAAGAGGCTGCATTAAATAATCATGATTTTATGGGAGAACAGCTGTCATTAGATAAGTTCCTTAGAGGGTCATTTAGAATAATGCTTTTTATTTCAAATGCAGATGGATTAAACAGTAAGTTTTCGGATGAGATCATGCCATTGATTGTAGGAGAAATTCTTATAAGTGATTCCATAGATTTCTTAGAGACTACTGATTTTGAAAGCTATAATAGAATGATAGAAGTATGGAAGAGCAAACAGATTTTTTATAAAGATAAATTTAATGAAAAAGATGACATTGATAATAAATTGGAGGAGTTATTAAAGGAGAGAGCTCATCTTGAAAATAACATAGAAAAATTGAATCAGGAAAAAGAATTATTGCAACAGAATTATGCAAGCTATAAGGATGAATTTAAACATATTGTATTATATTCAGATAAAAGCAAGGTTCTTGAATCATATGAAAGATATAAAGAATGTGAAAATAAGATTCAAGAATCAGCTAATAGTAATTTATCAAGTGAACCCTCAATAATAGAAGCATGGGTTGAACAGGCATCTAAAAAGATAAATGAATCTAATATGAGCCAAGCAGAGACTAAACTTATCGAAGAAGCCAAATCGAGTCCATTTTTTGATAAGGAGTATAAAGTGTTTACTGATATTGAAGATAGAATGACTGAAATTGAGAATGAGCTTCATAATAATAGAAAAATACTTGGACAAACAGAACAATTTATTAGTTCTAAACAGGAAAAACTAAATAAGCTTAATGAATATTTAGAAGTTATTAAAGGAATATATCCTGATATTGAATAATATTTGTAATTTTAAATTAACTAAAGGTAATAATTAGGATATAATTGAAATAGTGTGATTATAATTTTTTACATGTTATATAGTATAGATTAATGGAGGTATATAAAGATGAATATTGAAACTAAGTGTTTACATAAAGGTTATAGGCCGGGAAATGGAGAACCTGTAGCACTTCCTATTTATCAAAGCACTACTTATAGATATGATAATACTGATGCAATTGGTAAGTTATTTGATTTAACAGCAGAAGGACACATGTATTCTCGTATATCAAATCCTACTGTTGGATTTGTAGAAGAAAAGATAGCATCATTGGAAGGTGGTATAGGTGCTTTATGTACTACATCGGGACAAGCGGCATCTCTTATAAGTGTATTGAATATTGCAGGAGCAGGAGATCATATTGTAAGTACAGCAACCATATATGGTGGAACAATAAATCTTTTTGCAGTTACATTAAAACGACTTGGAATAGAGTGTACATTTGTTAATGCAGATGCAGATGAAGAAGAAATACAGAAGGCATTTAAAGCTAATACAAAGGCAGTGTTTGGAGAAACAATTGCTAATCCAGCAATATGTGTATTTGATATTGAAAAGTTTGCGAAAATTGCACATAAAAATAATGTACCACTTATTGTAGATAATACGTTTGCTACACCTGTTTTATGCAGGCCTTTTGAATTTGGAGCAGATATAGTTATTCACTCAACTACAAAGTATATGGATGGGCATGCTGTTCAAATTGGAGGAGTAATTGTAGACAGTGGAAGATTTGACTGGACAAATGGAAAATTTCCTGAATTTACAGAACCAGATGAGTCATATCATGGAGTTATATATACTAAAGATTTTGGAAAAGCAGCATATATAACAAAAGCAAGGGTTCAATTAATGCGAGATTTGGGATGCTATCCGTCAGCACAAGCTGCATTTCTTTTGAATATGGGGTTAGAGACTCTTCCAGTAAGAATAGAAAAACACTGTAGAAATGCTGAAAAGGTAGCTGAATATTTAAATAATCATGAAAAAGTTGAATTTGTTAATTATCCAACACTTAAAGATAATAAGTATCATGATATGGCTGAAAAGTATCTTCCAAATGGATGTAGTGGTGTTATTTCATTTTCAATAAAAGGAACTAGAGAAGATTCCATAAGATTTATGGATAGTTTAAAGTTATGTGAAAATGTTGTTCATGTTGCAGATATCCGTACTTGTGTACTTCATCCAGCAAGTTCTACGCATCGTCAATTGACAGATGAACAATTGGTTGCAGCAGGGATAACTCCAGGTCTTGTTAGATTGTCTGTTGGTCTCGAAAATGTCAATGATATTCTTGATGATATTAAACAG
This sequence comes from uncultured Clostridium sp., assembly GCF_934754915.1. Lineage (GTDB taxonomy): Bacteria > Bacillota > Clostridia > Clostridiales > Clostridiaceae > Clostridium. The sequence continues at coordinate 22,010 of NZ_CAKVKB010000030.1, read as the reverse complement.
GCATTAGAACAAGTTTAGTAAATTGCTGAAATAATGAATGAAAATATAAAAAAGTGATTATCCCATTTTTAGGATAATCACTTTTTGTAATATATAAAATTTATCTTTCTTTATTAGCTACTTCAGTAACTATTCTATCTATAAATGCATTTAAGTCCATAGCACCTTCATCATCATTTTTTCTGCTTCTTACAGAAACCTGATTATTGGCAGCTTCTTTTTCACCAACAACTAAGATATAAGGAATTCTGTTAAGTCTTGCTTCTCTTATTTTATAACCGATCTTTTCAGCTCTATAGTCACCAGTAGTTCTGATTCCTTTATTCTTTAATGCTTTTACTACAGATTCGGCATAATCACCATATTTATCAGAAAGTGGTAAGACTGCAACTTGAGTTGGACATAACCAAGTTGGGAATGCACCAGCGTATTTTTCTATAAGCATTGCAAGAGTTCTTTCATAACATCCGATTGATGATCTGTGAATTACATAAGGACGTTGTTTTTCACCATTTTGATCAATATAATACATATCAAATCTATCAGCAGCAGCAAAGTCTATCTGTATAGTGAATAGAGTATCTTCTTTACCATGAACATTTTTATATTGTAAATCAAGTTTTGGTCCATAGAATGCAGCTTCATCAGCAGCTTCATAGTAGTTAATTTTTAAATGATCTAGGATTTTTCTCATTGTATCTTCAGTTCTGTTCCATGCTTCAGGATCGTTTATGTATTTTTCAGTGTTATTTGGATCCCATTTAGAGAATCTATAAGTTATACCATCATCTATTCCAAGAGTAGTCATTAGATATTGAATTAATTCAAGAACTCCTTTAAATTCTTCTTCTAATTGGTCTGGTCTAACAATAAGATGACCATCAGATAATGTGAATTGTCTAACTCTTATAAGTCCGTGCATTTCTCCAGACGCTTCTTTTCTAAATTCGGCAGCAGTTTCATTATATCTTATTGGAAGATCTCTATAACTGTGCTGTTCAGCTTTGTATATTTCATATTGGAATGGACATGTCATTGGTCTTAGACAGAATATTTCATCATCTTTTCCTTCTTCTCCTAATACAAACATATCATCTTTATAATGATCCCAGTGTCCAGAAATCTTAAATAAATCATTTTTTGTAAGAGAAGGAGTTTTAGTTAACACATAACCTCTTTTTTCTTCTTCATCTTCAACCCATCTTTGAAGAAGTTGAATGATTTTAGCACCATTAGGCATTATTAATGGAAGACCTTGACCAACAACTTCACTAGTAGTAAAGATTTTTAATTCTCTTCCTAATTTATTATGATCTCTCTTTTTAGCTTCTTCTAAAGCTTCTAAGAAAGCATCAAGTTCAGATTTCTTTAAAAATGCAGTACCATAAATTCTAGTAAGCATCTTGTTCTTTTCATTACCTTTCCAGTAAGCACCAGCACTTCTAGTAAGTTTTACAGCTTTTATATTCTTTAATGACATAACATGAGGACCTGCGCAAAGATCTGTAAAGTCACCCATTTTATAGAAAGAGATAACTTCACCTTCAGGAAGATCATTAATTAACTCAACTTTATAAGGTTCATCTTTCATTAACTCTAAAGCTTTATCCCTTGGAAGTTCAAATCTTTCTATTTCAGGATTTTCTTTTATTATTTTTTTCATTTCAGCTTCTAGTTTTTCTAAGTCAGCAGTAGTGAAAGCTGTATCTATATCAAAATCATAGTAGAATCCATTAGCAATTGAAGGACCAATTGCTAATTTAGTTTCAGGGAATAATCTTTTTACAGCATAAGCCAAAACATGAGATACACTATGTCTTACAGCATCTTTTCCTTCTTGTGAATCAAATGTGCAGATACTTAATTCAGCATCTTCATTAACGATTGTTCTAAGATCACATACTTTTCCATTTATTGTTCCGCAAAATGCATTTCTAGCAAGACCTTCACTAATTGATTTAGCAATGTCAAAAACTGATATACCAGCTTCAAATTCTTTAATAGATCCATCTTTTAAAGTAACTTTTATCATCTTAAATCTCCTCTCAAATTAAGTAAATATAAATTTAAATTTCTTTATTAATTAAATAAAAAACTTCGTCTCTAAACAATATAGAGACGAAGTAGTATCCGTGGTTCCACTCTAATTACCTGAATAAGTTTATATATAAAAATCTAAAAATTAAGCACAAAATTTAGAATATATAATATATTATAAACATATTTTAGAACAGGTCGCTTTAAATTATCGTAACGTGATAATGACGGGTCTTATTAGGACCACTCAGAGGTGGTTTTCAGTCTAAATTTATTTAAAAATACTCGCACCATTGTATTTTCTCTCTGAAAAATAAGGTTTTAGCTTACTGTCCTCATCAACGTGTTATCTTATGATAAATACATTATAATGATTGATTTTTTTTATGTCAATAAGGTTTGATAAAAATAATCTTGATTATACTAAAACAATAAAAATTTTACATGTCCATGTTTTTAATAATATTATCAAGAGTTAGGTTTACAATCATTTCTTCGGTATAGAATTTATTCCCCATTATTTTAAAAATGATATCCGATTTTTTATAACCTTCTTTATATAGTTTAAGATTTTTGGTTATTCTTTTTAGGGTATTATTGGGGATATTCAATATTGAAGCTATTTCTTTAAAATAATAATAGTCTTTTGGAAGCATCTCATAAAGTTTATTTTGAAGATCAAGCTTGTACCTAAAATCAACCTCTTTAGAATGATGAGGACCATATTTGCCACGATGATGATAAGGACATAAATATTTGTAATTTAATTCTATATCAAATCCACCTTCGCTTCTATGCACAATGTGGTGTATATCAGCTGGTGCATTGCATATTTCACATAAAGCCAATTAATAATCCTCCTTAATTCTTTATTATTTCAGCATTTATTTTTTAAATATAATAATATTACATTGCATAAATATTACAAAGATTTCATTATTAAGTGTAAGTTCTCAATTGGACATTGCTAATTGCAATGGACATTAGCAATTAATACTTCTTAATGATGATGTTATTATTATAATTTAATAGTAATAAAATAGCAATTTTTAGACTTTCATTACGATTTTACAGAATAGTTATAAAATAGAAAGATATTGGGCAATATATTTAAAAGATGAACATTAATTCCATTTTATAAGATTAATTAAGTGTGGAAATAAGGTATAATATACCTTATAATAAAGATAAGAAAACATTTTATACTATATTATATTAAAAATTATGTAAGGAAGTGAATAATCAATGAGAGAAAATTATAATTCTTTTGACTATTGGGATAAAGTTACAAGAGAAAATAAAACAATTAGAGGACATATGTTTATGAAAAATACTCCAACAGAAAAGTGTTTGTATTTCCATACTCTAATGTTTAGTAAGAGCAATGGAATCGATAACATATGGGGCTATTTCCCGAATGTAAGAAGTTTGATTGGTTATTTACAATATTCGTTTCTTCAAGAGGCTTTTTACAAATGGATTAATGGAAAAGATACATTGGTAACTAAAATACCTAGTATATCAGTAGAAAAGATAATTGAACAAGGTGAAAAAGCTAAAAAGATAACAAAAGAAATTGCAGACAGTATGAAGAAGGATTACAATTTCCTTTCAAAATTATGGGATATGTCATCTAAAGATGCTGAAAGAGAAATCTTGAAATTTTTAAGACAGTTTAATAAAAAGTGGATGGGAGATAACAGAGAATTTATATATATAAAAATCTTTAAATCTCCAAAGGAACTAGGCGATTTTGTAGTTTCATCAGCAACAATGACTGATACTGAAGATGAATTAGAAGATAAGATAGGAATGAAAACTGATGAATGGATGAATGTTTGTGAAGGAGCATTAGATGATAAATTGAAAGCCGAAAAGTTTAGAGAAATATTGTTAAAGAAATTAACTGAAGTATTTTAAAATAATTAATAGATATTTTATAAGATAATGTAAATAAAAAATCCCTTTGAAAATTCAATGGGATTTTTTATTTGAAATTAATTATAGTGCATACATAAAGATCTAATTTACAGATGCTATACTTTGTGCAGAAATTCCAAGCATTTCTCCAGTAAAGCCAAGGCCTTCTTCAGTTGTGGCTTTTACATTTATCTGATCTATATTAATATCTAATGCATTGGCTATATTTTGTCTCATAAGATCAATATAAGGTCTCATTTTTGGATTTTGAGCAATTATTGTAGCATCAATATTATTTATTGTATATCCTTTTGCTGATATGATTTTTCCTGTTTCTGCAAGTAATTTTATACTTGAAATTCCCTTATATTTTGGATCTGTATCAGGAAAATGTTTTCCAATATCTCCTAAGGCACATGCACCAAGCAGCGAATCCATTATTGCATGAAGAAGTACATCTGCATCTGAATGACCTAAGAGGCCTTTTTCAAATGGAATTTCAACTCCTCCGATTATAAGTTTTCTTCCTTCAACTAATTTATGAACATCATATCCCATTCCAATTCTCAAGTTTATCACCTCATACATTAATATTATTATTAAATATTTTAGCATAATATAATGTATGATATAAAATATTTCAAAAAGTAAATGTTTACATAATGCGTAAATATTTAAATTTTAGTAACTATAGCTTTGTTGTTTTTTCTTACAATAGATATCTCAGGAGTAAGAGAAAGATCTATTTTATTAGTAAATAAATATATAAATTTATTTATTTTAAAATGAATGAAGTTGATTCGACGTTTTTTAATAAAATCTACGTATATAATTTTCTTTTTCATACACAAATCTCCTAAATCATTGATTTAAATTTATATAGTTAGGTATTAAAGTTTATAGATGTCCAAAGTTCTATGATATAATATTATAGTATGATAGACACATGAAAATGATAGTAAAGATTAAAGGGGTGTTGGCTATATGGATGACTTAAGGTTTAAAAAAAATAAATATGTTTTTACTTCTGTACCTGATATTACATTAGTGAGCAGCTCTGCAGATGATAATAGAAGTAAACAGATTTCTTTATTTTTAGAAGAATTGTCCTCATATAATATTATACTTAAAGATTTAGTCAATTATCCATTAAATGAACAAAAGAGAAATTTATCTTTAAATATATCTTATTATATAATGGAGAATTATAAGTTAGATGAAAAAATAAATAGGAAAAAAGAACTGCCAGTAAAGGATGTTTGTAAAGCTGTTCATATTGGAAGAGACACAATAGAGGATTTGAGAGATTATATAGTAGCATATTATTTGATTCTCAGAAATCCAAATTATAAGGCATTACAAGATGTTTTGAAAATTAAAATTAAAGATGAAGAAGATAATATAAGAAATATACCTTTAGATAAAAAAAATAAAATATATAAAGGGATTGTAATAAAATCATTTAAAAAGTCAGCATATATAATAACTGCTATGGGAGAATTTATAAAGATAAAGATTAAAATAAAAGCAAGAATAGGACAATTGTGTGATGGAAAACAATGTACAAGATTAGGTAAATATAAAATTCATATAGCGATTTTAATGTTATTTTTAATAATGATTGGATGTGCAACTATAATAGATTATAGAAAAACTGATAGAATTGTTTTAATTGAAACTACATCAAATATAAAGATGCATGTGAATAAATATGACAAAGTTATTTATGCTTATTCTCCTACAGAAAAAGGAAAAATACTTTTATCGAGTGTTGATTTGGAAAATGAAAAAATTGATGATGCAATTGAGCAGGTATTTGAGTATGCTTTTCAAAATGGAATGATTGACACAAATAAAAAGACCTTAATAACAGTGTCAGGTAAAGGATTAGAGTACGGATCTCTTCCTAAAACTAATAAATTTATTTCAGAAAATAAAGTTCCAATTGTAATAAATAATTCAGGAAATCAACAGAAGATGCCGGAATATATTCCAGAGGAATAAAAAATAATATATACTTTCTAGTTTACCCTATAGAATAGTAGTAATAAAAATAACTATTCTATAGGGTTTAATATTTTTATAATAAAAATTTTATTTTTCTGTGTTTTTTAGAAGGTCTTTAAAAACGTTCATATCATAATAAGAACTTATATAAATTCTATCCAATTCATATAGGCCATCACTTTTATCAGAAAGACCAAGGTTAGTTGTAAAAGCCATCTTATATCCAGCTTCTTTGGCTGCCTTTATGGTATCATCATTGTAATCACCAAAAGGATATGCAAGTGACAATATTGTTTTTCCTGTTATGTTTTCTAAAATTTCTTTAGAATTTTTTAATTCTGATAGTTGTTCATCATAAGTTAAAGTATCTAAATGTAGGTGATTTACAGTATGGCTTTCTATATCAATTCCATAGTCAGACATTTCTTTTATTGCTTCTTTTGAGAGGTAATAAGTACCATCAAGAGAATTGCCTACACAAAATATAGTTGCTTTCATATGAAGTTCTTTTAAAATTGGAAAGGCTTCAGTATAGTTGTTCATATATCCATCATCAAAAGTTATAATTATGCTTTTTTCAGGAATTGGTTGTTTATTTTGTAGATAATCATAAAATTCACTGATTGTTATAGTGGTATATCCTTCGTTATTTATGTAATAAAGCTGCTCCTTTAAAGTTTCAGGAGAAATTGTAATTTCATTATCTACATTTTCATTAACAGAATGGTAATAAAGTATAGGAATACCTATATCTTTAGTTGTTGTTTTAATATTCTCAAATCTGTTTCTATTAGTTATACTTAAATCCATTTTTTGTTCAGAATTATTATATGATAAATCAACATTATCATTTTCTGAAATCGTAGTATCTGTATCAAATGAAAAAAATTTCTCAGTATTATTTTGGATTAGATAAAACCATATCAGAAGTGTTGAGGATAAAAGGAATATAAAAACATATACTAAAATTTTGTTTTTCTTATTCATTTATACTTAATCTCCTTAATAATATTTTATTTAACTAATATATTCATATGTAAGTATAGATAAATATTATTATTTTATCAATAAAATAATAATATTTATCTTATGTTGTAAGATTAAAATTTATCTGATACAGATAAATTTGTAAATTGTTAATTCAATATATAACTGTAGAATTTGCTTATTATATTAAAAATATGTATTGTTGGAAAAATAATTTTGTATATTAATATAAAAAAGTTTATTTAAATAGAAAATATATATTTAATGATGATTTTAACTAATGAATTTAGAGTAAAATTGAAAAAGTGTAGCATAATAAATAAATAGTACAACTTATTCACATTATCCACAGCAGCATGTGGATAAACTGTTATAAAATTGTTTATAAACAAATTTATACATGTGAAATATGTGGATATATACATTAAAATATCATAAAAAAGAAATATATTGTAGGTGATGTAATGAAGTTATTAACAATGTTTATAGGGGTTTTGAGTATATGTGGAATGTTATCCACAGAATATGATTATAAAATGTATAAAACATGTGAATTATCTCAAAGTAATAATGTTAATATTGTGGAAAACTCAATTTATAAAAATGAAAAATATATAAAAGAAGATTTAAAAATACCACAATTCAAAGGTAATTTAAAAGCACTAGAAGAAGTTAATATGAAAATAGAAAATGATATAATGCCAAAACTTAATGAAGCAGAAAAAGCAGCCGAGGAATATTATAAGAACAGTAAAAATGATGTGCCAGCATTTCCATTTGAAGTTAATTCGCAATATACTATAACAGAAAATAATGATTATCTGATAAGTTTGTATAATGATTATTATGAATTTTTAGGAGGAGCTCATGGTATAACTATCAGAACATCGTATAATATTGAAAAAAAATCAGGGAAAATGCTTAAATTGAGTGATTTATTTAAGGAAGGATATGACTATAAATCTGTTATTAATAGTTATATAAGAAAACAAATAGAAAATAATCAAAAAGATTATTTTGAATCAGCAGATAAGTTTAAAGGAATTAGTGATGATCAGGGTTATTATATTAGTGGAAGTAATATAATAATATATTATCAACAATATGAAATTGCACCATATGCTGGTGGAATACGAGAATTTAGAATTCCACTAGATCATATGGAATTAAATTATAAGTTGTAATATGTACTTATGAAGTAGTAGTGGTGTGTGTGTTTATATTAAGATTTCCTCTAAAGCCATAACCATCAGAAATAACACGTCCTATATTTGTGATTTTTCCAGTAATACATCCTCGGCAGTGTATAGGTGTATCGCCAGTGCATATTTTTCCAGGATAAAGGGCATAGAGTTTTCGATATTCTCCTTCAGTAACATTAGGCATAACTACATTTGCACCACTTTGAAGTGCTTTAATTCTTCCATTTGGTTCTAATGATTCCATTGCAGTAGTTGCTGGAATATTTATATCAGGAAGAATCAATCGTGTTATTGCCATGACTTTTAATGCTAAAGTTAGAGTACCACCTTTCGCATTTTTTAATGGGGTATCCTGATTTGGAATAAATGGTCCAATACCAATCATGTCAGCATTGATTTGCTTAAAAAATAAAATATCCTTTGCAATAGATTCAAGTGTCTGTCCAGGAAGACCTATAAGGGTTCCGCTACCAACTTCATATCCTAAGTTACCTAAATTTTTGAGACATTGAACCCTTTCATCAAAGTTCATGCCAGGATCCATATCTTCATAAAGTTTTCTATCAGTGGTTTCAATACGTATCAGATATCTGTCTGCACCTGCATCTTTAAATGCTTTATATTGTTCGTAAGTTTTTTCACCAAGACTTAATGTAAGTGCTACATCAAGGTTTTTGATTTTCTTTATTATGTTAACCATTCTTTCAGTAGTAAAATATTCATCTTCACCACCTTGAAGCACTATTGTTTTATATCCATAGTTAACAGCTTTTTGGGCAAAATCAATTATTTCATCTTCGCTTAATCTATAGCGTTTTAAATTATGATTATCTCTTCTTAATCCGCAATACATGCAGTTTCTTTTGCATATATTGGTAAATTCAATAAGTCCTCTTAAATGAACTAGATTTCCTAGATATTTTTCACGTACTTCATCAGCAGTTTTAAAAAGTAATTCATTTATTGAATTGTCTTTTAGTAATTGCAAGATCTCAATCTCATTTAAATTATGAGTTAATTTTGCTTTTTCAATAATATTCTTCATTATTTCCTCCAATGGTTAAACTTTAAGATAATTATATAATAAAATTACAAATTAGAACAATAATGATAGATGAATCAGATTATAACAAAAATGACTAAAAAAATAAAATCGGTTATAATTTAATATAGAAATTAAGGAGGTGCAGTTTATGACTGGTCTGGTATTAGAAGGTGGAGCTTTCAGGGGGCTGTTTACAGCAGGAGTGTTGGATGCATTATTAGATATAAAGGCAGATTTTAAGTATGTCATTGGAGTATCTGCTGGTGCTACAAATGCTTATTCATATATATCAAAGCAAAGAGGAAGAAATCTTGAAATAATGGAAAAATTCATTGATCATAAAAGATATGTTGGATATGGAAATTTAATAAGGTGTAAAGCAATTATGGATCTGGATTTTGTTTTTGATGAAATCCCAAATAAATATTGTGTATTTGATTATGATACATTTTATAAATATGATGGAAAAATTCTTGCAGGCCTATTTAATATTGAAAGTGGAGAAGTTGAATATTTTGATAAGGATGCACTTGATGAAAAAAATATGATTTTGAGAGGAAGCTGTGCAATACCATTTATGTTTCCGTTTGCTAATATAAAAGGAAAACTTTATGCTGATGGAGGACTTAAAGACTCAATTCCTATAAAAAAATCTCTTAAGGATGGAAATGAGAAAAATTTGATTGTACTTACTAGAAATGAAGGATATAGAAAGAAGCAGTCAAAAGCTAATAAATTAGCATATAAATTTTATAAGAAAAAATATCCTAAGCTTGCACAAGTTTTAGTAAATAGATATAAGGAATATAATGAGCAGATAGAATTATGTGAAGAACTAGAAAAAAGAGGAGATGCAATTATAATAAGGCCTACAGTAAAGATGGATATATCAAGATTTGAAAGAGACAGAAATAAATTAAGAGCAATATACCAGAATGGTTATGATCTTATAATTAAGAATAAAGATAAAATTTTGAATTATATGAATTAAATAAGAATTTGAAAATAATTTATATAACATATATAATAATATATTGATATAGCTCTGAAAATCTTAAGATTCCCAGAGCTTTTAAATTGTTAAATAATAAATGTTAGTATATGAAGATGAGACCATAAAAGGAGATATTTACTTGAAAGAAAAAGATAAAAACTTAAATGAAAATGTTATAGAAATGGATATGAATAAAAAGAAAGAACAGAAGCATGAATGTAGTAATTGTGGTGAAGAAGCTATTTATTACAATACTGATACTCAAAAGTGGTTATGCGAAAACTGCAAAAATATTGAAGATGAATTGGATAAAGCAGCAGCAAAAATGGAGAAAAAACTCAGTAAGAGAGTATATTCATTTGATATAAAGGAACTTATTGAATGTTTATCAAAAGATGAAATATATAATATTGCAAGAAACTTAGGTGTTGCAAAAATATCAGGATTGAATAAAGATAAGCTAGCAGAGAAGGTTATAGAAGAATATAAACCTTTAGTAGAAAAGAGAATCGAACTTTTTGAAGAAGAAAGATACAAAATATTAAAAAGTTATGTAGACAAAAAAGGTGTAAAAAAGTTTGATGAAATAGATGAGGACGAAGTAGAAAAGTGTGCATACTTCATACAGCAAGGAATATTATATCCAACAGTAAAGAATGAACAATCTGTATTTTTAATGCCTAAAATAGTTCAGAATCTTGTTAAGGATAGAAATGATATAGAGTATAGACGTAGATTAAGACTTAATACTGAATTAGTAAACATATATAGAGGCATGAATAAGATTTATGGAGTATTAAAAATAGAAGATGCAGTGTCTATGCTTGAAAAATTTAAAGATAATAATGAAATTAATTTATTAGATTTACTTAGAGAAGCATCGTATTATTATAATGAATTCAGAGAAGAAAAAGGATATTTTATAAATAATGAGATAGACGATTATAAAGAAGTATTAAAGGATATTGAAAAAGAAGGAATACAGGAATACGCATTTGTATCTAAAGATGAATTAATAAGTATGTCTGAAATTAACTGGGTTTATAACAGTAAGGCAGGTAAATCATTCTATAAGGAATTTACATCTATGTTCAGTGTGGATAAAGATATGACAATTGCAATGATGGAAGATTTAGCATTAGATGTACAGGAATTAGAACCATCTGAAGCTGTAGATAGAATGATTGAACTTATTAATATAGAGACAGAGGATGTAAAATTTGTTGCATCAAAAATGATGAATAAGTTTGTAAAGAAGATAAGATTGTGGAAGTTAAAGGGGAATTCAACTAATGATGCTAAATCAACAGCTTTGAGTGAGAATGTAAATAAAGCTGTTGGAAGAAATGAACCTTGTCCTTGCGGAAGTGGTAAGAAGTATAAAAAATGTTGTGGAAAAAATGGGAATGTAGTTCAGCTTCCAGTAAAATAGAATTGATTTATTATAATTAGTAGTTATATTGACATAAATTTTTTGGAATGGTAAAATTTTATCAAGACGAAGGTGTTTTAAACACCTTCGTCTTTTTTGATGTATGGATCAGTTATTACAAAAGTGATGATGTATTGAAGTTTAAATGCGGTGCATGTCGAGATTATGTATATTTAATTACTGTTTTGTGAATATATGCCAAAATCATAAAGATAAATGGTACGATTGATGATTAGTGAATGGGTGACTCATAAATAGTTGAAATATATGATTATTGAATATGTAAGAGAATTAATCTTATAAACAACAAGATAGTAGATTATTATTATATAAAACTATCTTATAGAAAAGATTATAGGGGGTGTGTAATAGTTAAATGTGTTTTTATGTTATTACAAAATTAAGAAGAGAAAATATATTTTTTGATTAAGGAAATTTAACAATATAAGTGAGAAATATTTGAGGAGGAATATTTATGATTAATACAGTAGTGTCAGTTGGACTTCCAGTTGATGAAAATATGATCATAAGAAAAAATACTTTAAAGCCTGAAAAATTAACAGGTGATGAAAAAAGAATATGTATAGTTACTGGAACTCATGGAGATGAACTTGAGGGACAATATGTATGTTATGAAATGAATAGAATAATAAAAGAAAATATGGATAAATTAAAAGGAATTGTTGATATATATCCAGCATTAAATCCACTTGGAATAGATTCCATACAGCGTGGAATACCAATGTTTGATCTTGATATGAATAGAATTTTTCCAGGTAATGAAGATGGAGCTATGGCAGAGTATGTAGCATCTCAGATAATATCAGATATAAGTGGAGCCGATATGTGTATAGACATCCATGCAAGTAATATATTTTTAAGGGAAATACCTCAAGTGAGAATAAATGAAAACAGTAAAGATAAATTGTTGGATTATGCAAAATTAATCAATACAGATTTCATATGGGTTCATGAATCTGTAACTGTTTTAGAATCAACACTTGCTTATAGTTTGAATTCAATAGATGTTCCTACTCTTGTTGTTGAGATGGGAGTTGGGATGAGAATTACAGAAACTTATTGTAAACAGCTTGTTGATGGAATATTCAGACTTATGAAAGAAATGGGAATATGGTCTGGTGAAGTAAAAGAAGGAAGAGAACCAATAGTTTCTACTGATAGGGAAGTTGGTTTTGCAAATGCTAATACTTCTGGAATATTTATTCCAAAAGCAAGTCATTGGAGTACTATAAAAAAGAATGAGCAAATAGGAAGTATACTGAATGCTTTGACAGGAGACATTGAAGAAGAAATTCTTGCACCTTGTGATGGATTGATATTTACTTTAAGAGAATATCCAGTTGTGTATGCAGGTTCTCTTATTGCAAGGGTTCTTGGAGGTGAAAAAAATGATTAAAGATATAATCTTTTCATTAAAATCACCTTATAGAGATGATTTGAGGGTTACAGGATACAGATTTGGAAAAGGTGAAAAAACTGCATGTATAGTTGGAGCAATAAGAGGTAATGAAATACAGCAACTATATATATGTTCGCAGCTTATACAGGAGTTAAAGAAATTAGAAGAAAAAGGACATATAACTAGGAATAACGAAATTTTAATAATACCTTCAATAAATAAACATGCAATGAATATAGGTAAAAGATTCTGGGCATTAGACAATACTGATATAAACAGAATGTTTCCAGGTTATGAAGAAGGCGAGACAACACAAAGAATTGCAGCTGGAGTATTTAAAGAAGTTCAAGGATATACATATGGAATACAGTTTGCAAGTTTCTATATGCCTGGGGATTTTATACCACATGTAAGAATGATGGAAACAGGATATCAAAGCCCAAGTCTTGCAAATTTATTTGGTCTTCAATATGTTTTTATAAGAAAACCAAAACCAGTTGATACTACAACTTTAAATTATAACTGGCAGATTTGGAATACAAATGCTTTTTCAGTATATACAAATTGTACAGATGAAATAGATGAAGTATCAGCAAAACATGCAGTAACTGCTGTCTTAAGATTTCTTACAAGAATGGGAGTTATAAAGTATAATTGCCATAGTGGATATATAGCAAGTATAATAGAAGAAGATAATTTAAAGCCTATAATGGCAAAAAGTGCAGGAATTTTTAGAAGGAGAGTAAATCCGGGAGATGGAGTTGAAAGAGGAGATATTCTTGCAGAGATACTTGATCCATATGAAGGAACTGTTGTATCTAATGTTGTGTCTACAACAAATGGAATAGTATTTTTCGCACATAATGCTCCTCTTGTCATGGAAAATTCCGTTGTATTTAAAGTAATAAGAAGAATTCATGATTAAAACTAAAATATTTTGTAAAGCTATGTTATAAAAATCATCTGAAATAAAATTTTTAAATAAACTTATATTTTCCAAATAATAAAACTGTATAATAATTAAAGAAATCTTGAAAAGATTTCAATCTCCATTGTCAATTGGAATATATATATATATATATGAAAAAATAAGAAGCTGCTTATAGAAATATTAAATTCTGCTGCATACAATGCACTAGTTTTAATTTATATTTTTTATAAGACAGCTTTCTTTTTGTATTTTTATATAATAATAAAGAAATTTTTAATTACATTTATGTATGTTATAACGCATAATAATACGATATAAATGTGCTTTATATGATGTATATTCAAGATCTTGGCAAGAAAAAATAAAAAATATAAAACATATTGACAATATAACGCACAGGTGGTATATTCTATATATAGTAAAGATTAGAAAAAATAAATAGAAATTGAAACAATGGCGTTTCGGAAATTAGAGTTTTTCCGGAGCGCCTTTTTTGTTTTATAAAATGTATTAAATTAAGAACTTTAAAATAAAAAAACAGCCATTATAGGCAGATTGGGGAGATTTATTATGAAATTAAAAGATTTAGGATTAACAGCAGAGGATATTAAAGAAAAAGTAAATAAGTATATGATTGAAACTTATGAGCGTTTTGATTTTCTTGCAGAAACTGCTAAAGATCAATATATGTATGATGAAAAAGGAAATGCGTATCTTGATTTCTATGCAGGTATAGCAGTTAACTCAGCAGGAAACTGTAATGAAAAAGTTGTAGCAGCAGTAAAAGATCAAGTTGAAGATATAATGCATACATTTAACTATCCATATACAATTCCACAAGCTCTTTTGGCAGAAAAAGTTTGTACTACTATTGGAATGGATAAAATATTCTTCCAAAACTCAGGTACAGAAGCAAATGAAGCAATGATAAAGATGGCTCGTAAATATGGTGTTGAAAAATATGGTCCAAAGAGATATAACATTGTGACTGCAAAAGATGGTTTCCATGGAAGAACTTTTGGTGCTATGTCTGCGACAGGTCAACCTTACAATGGATGTCAAATTGGATTTGGACCTATGACTGATGGATTTACATATGCTGAATATAATAATCTTCAAGCGTTTAAAGATGCATGTACAGAAGATACAATTGCAATAATGATTGAACCTGTTCAAGGTGAAGGTGGTGTTCATCCAGCTACAATGGAATTTATGACAGGACTTAGAAAGTTCTGTGATGAAAAAGGAATGTTACTTCTTATTGATGAAGTTCAAAGTGGATGGTGCAGAACTGGTGCTGTAATGTCATTTATGAATTATGGAATAAAACCTGATATTGTATCTATGGCAAAAGCTCTTGGAGGAGGAATGCCAATTGGAGCTATATGTGCAAGTGAAGAAGTTTCAAAAGCATTTACACCAGGTTCTCATGGTACTACATTCGGTGGACACCCAGTATGCTGTGCAGCAGCTCTTGCAGAAGTAAATGAACTTCTTGATCGTGATCTTGCAGGAAATGCAAAGAAAATGGGAGCTTACTTCATGGATAAATTAAAAAGTTTACCACATGTAAAAGAAGTTAGAGGACAAGGACTATTGGTAGGTGTAGAATTCGATGATACAATAAGCGGAGTAGATGTTAAACATGAATGCTTACATAGAAAGCTTTTAATTACAGCAATCGGTTCACATATAATTCGTATGATACCACCATTAATAATAACTGAAGCTGATTGTGATAAAGCAGTAGAAATTATTAAAGAATCTGTTGAAGCATTAGCTAAATAGCTATATAAAGAGTAGAATCCGCGAAGAAATTGTTATTCAAATTTCTTCGCAGATTTAAAAATCATATATATAAAAGGAGGGGAACCAGATAATGAAACAAAAACATATTGTTGTAACAATTGGATGTGAATATGGCAGTGGTGGTCCTGAAATTGGAAAAATGATTGCAGATTCTCTTGGAATTGAATATTATAACAGGGATCTTGTGGATAAAGTTGTAGATAAAATAGGTGTAGAACGAGAATTGGTAGAACAAGCTGATAAAAAAAATAATGTTAAGTATGAGTATGATACAAAATATGGCCCAAGATATGCAAACCTTACCAATCGTGTAATTTATACGCAATTTGAGGTTATTCAAAAATTTGCCAAAAAGTCTTCTTGTGTTATTATTGGACGCTGTAGTGATTTCGCTTTAAAGGATCGTAAAGACTGCCTTAATATATTTATTTATGCTCCAGAAGAAATACGTGTAAAGTCTGTTATGGAACAAAAAAATATTTCAGAAAAGGAAGCAAAAGAATTAGTAAGATACAATGATGAACAGCTACATTCCCGTTATAAATATATAACAGGTTCTCATCGTGGAGACAGGCATAATCGTCATATGATGATTGACAGCAGTGTCTTAGGATGGTATAAAACAGCAAAATATATTGAACAATTAATCGATCTAAGATTTGAAGATTAATGTGGAATATTTGTAGCAATGGCATTTAACTATGTTTAATAAGGAATTATATAATTACATATTTATGAAATTTTAACAATGGCGTTAAAAATAAAATTTTTAAAGAGTTTTATTTTAATGCTTTTTTTATTTGATTTATTCAGCTAAAAGGGGGATATGCAGATGGAGAAAAAGAAATCTGAATTTGATAAAGTATTTAGTGCATGGGATATTCTTGTTATTGCATTTGGAGCTATGATTGGATGGGGATGGGTTGTATCTTCAGGTGATTGGATTGAAAAAGGTGGTGTACTTGGTGCTGCAATAGGGTTTGCTATTGGAGGTATAATGATATTCTTTGTTGGACTTACTTATGCTGAACTTACAGCAGCTATGCCTCAATGTGGTGGCGAGCATGTATTTAGTTACAAAGCAATGGGACCTATGGGCTCATTTGTTTGTACATGGGCAATAATTTTGGGATATGTAAGTGTTGTTTGTTTTGAGGCATGTGCACTTCCAACAATAATTCAATATATATTTCCATCATTTTTAAAAGGCTATTTGTATACAGTAGCTGGTTTTGATGTTTATGCCTCATGGGTTGCAGTTGCAGTTATATTAGCTATATTAATTACTTTTATTAATATAAAAGGAGCTAAAACAGCAGCTATGTTGCAGACTATACTTACAGGAATTATTGGCGGTGTTGGTATTTTATTAATAGTATCATCAGCTATAACTGGGGATGTATCAAATTTACAGACTCAATTATTCATAGGTGATTCTTCAGCAGGAATTCTAAAGGCAATATTTAGTGTTGCAGTAATGACTCCATTTTTCTTTATAGGTTTTGATGTTATTCCACAGGCAGCAGAAGAAATTAATCTTCCCTTAAAGAAGATAGGTAAAATATTAATTCTTTCAATCATATTAGCAGTTGCATTTTATGCATTAATAATTATTGCAGTTGGCTATTTAATGTCACCATCTGATATTATAGCATCTCAAGAAGGAAGTGGGTTAGTTACAGCAGATGCTATGGCTAAAGCATTTAACAGCAGTATAATGTCAAAAGTAATGATTATTGGTGGTATGTGTGGTATAGTAACAAGTTGGAATTCATTTATGATAGGTGGAAGCCGTGCTATGTATTCTATGGCAGAATCATATATGATTCCTAGATGTTTTGTAAAGTTACATAGCAAATATAAAACTCCAATAAATGCTCTTTATCTAATTGGAGCATTATCAGTTATTGCACCATTCTTTGGAAGAAAAATGCTTTTATGGATTATGGATGCAGGTAATTTCGGATGTTGTATGGCATATTGTATGGTTGCATTATCATTTATGATTTTGAGAAAGAAAAATCCTGAGATGCCACGTCCATATAAGGTTAAGCATTATAAAATTGTAGGGTGTATTGCAGTAGCGATGTCTGGATTTATGGTAGCAATGTATTTAATACCTAATTCAGGATGTTCTTTAGTATGGCAGGAATGGATTATGGCAGGAGGCTGGTCATTATTAGGATTCGTTTTTTGCATAACATGTAAATTTAAATATAAAGAAAAATTTGGATCACATATTGATGTAGCAAATGATGAACTTGGAGATGAAGAGCCGGCAGAAAATGAAGTAGTAGAAGATGTAGAGTCAATAAGTGATTATGCAATTGAAAAGGCAGTTATGGCTGCAAGAGATGAGTCAGCTGGATATGATGAGTCTGAAAAAGAACCTTCAATAGATTTCTCATATTTCTTACCAGTAAATATCGTATTTGGATTTGGAAAAGTAGTACAAGCAGGGAGTATTGCTGTGAAATATGGTAAGAAAGCATTGATTGTTACTGGAAAGAGCAGTGCTAAAAAGACAGGATTATATGATAAAGTTAATGACAGTTTGAAAGGAGCAGGATTAGAAACAGTATTATTTGATAAAGTGTCTCAAAATCCATTGACAACTACAGCAGAAGAAGGAGCAGATTTTGCAAAGAGAAATGGATGTGATGTTGTTGTTGCTATTGGTGGAGGAAGTATAATGGATTGTGCAAAAGGAATAGCTTTTCTTGCTATGAATGATGGCAACATAAATGATTATATTTTCAATAAGCGTCAAAGTGATAAGGCATTGCCTTTAATACTTATACCTACTACATGTGGTACTGGTTCAGAAGGAAATGGTTTTGCAGTTTTAACTAATCCTGAAACTGGTGATAAGAAATCATTACGCTGTAATGCAATTGTGGCAAAAGCATCAATTGTTGATCCAGAATGCATGATGACTATGCCTAAGAAAGTATTGGCATCTGTAGGATTTGATGCATTATGTCATTGTATTGAAGCATATACATCTAAAATTTCACAACCATTTACAGATGCATTAAGTCTTTATGGAATTTCATTAATAGCAGAAAATTTAGTAAATGTTTATAAAGATTCATCGGATAGAGAAGGATGGGAAAAGATAGCCCTTGCAAGCACTATTGGAGGTATGGTTATAAATACAGCAGGAGTTACTCTTGCACATGGAATGGAACATCCAGCAAGTGGATTGAAAGACATTGTTCATGGACAAGGACTTGCAGCTTTAGCACCTGTGGTTATTGAAGCATCTTATAAGGGTGAAAGATATAAATTCAGCAAAATTGCAAGAATTCTTGGAGGCATTACAGCAGAAGATTGTGCAATGAAGATTAGAACAATGCTTAAAGAACTTGAATTAAATGTTAAATTATCTGATCTTGGACTTGAAGAAAAAGATATTCCATGGATGGCTGAAAATTGTATGAAAGTTTCAGCAGCAAGTGTAGCAAATAACCCAATTGTATTTACTCAAGAAGAAATTGAAGATATATATAGAAAAGCTATGTAGTAAATAACGTATATAGAAATTTTGTGAATAATATGTAAAACCCTTAATAGTTAAAATCAAATAAAAAAAGAGATTTATTAAAATTGAAAGAATGCAGAGTATTAAATGAGGCAGTTAAAATTGAAGCTGCCTTATTTAGTATAATAAACTTGTTATCGAAAATATATGATGGAAGGAGGATGATTTTATTGAATAAAGCTGATTTTTTAGCACATAATGCTGCTATTAATTTAAAAAGAATCAGGCTGGCAAGAAAAATGAGTTTAGAGGAACTTGCAGAACAGACTGGAGTAAGTAAAAGTATGCTTGGACAGATTGAAAGAGGGGAATCAAATCCTACCCTCGGAACTATAGGGAAGATAGTAAGTGGTCTCAGAGTTGAATTTGATGATTTGATTCAAGAACCAGATTTAGAAGCATATCATGTTGATCATACGAAATTAATACCATCGAAAGAAGTACCGGGACAATATACTGTATATAATTATTTTCCATTTCAAAAGAAAAGAAATTTTGAAATATATATGATAGAAATTGAACCAGGAGCAACTTATTATAGTGGAGCACATGGCGAAAAAACGTGTGAATATATTATAGGAGTAGAGGGAATTTTAAAATTAAAAGTTGGAGACAGTCATTATACAATTCTTCCAGATGATGCACTTTCATTTAAAACTGATGTTGAACATTCTTATATTAATGAAACCAATGAAAAAGTAAAGATAATTGCTGTATTTGCTTTTGCACCTAAATTTTAGTGTATATTGTGATTTTGAGTTTTAATAATAGTTTTCACATTGTTAAGATAAGCTCTTAGGAATGAAGAGGTATTGTAAAATGAGAAGAGTAGAAAATAAAAAAATTGTGAATTAGATACTCTATTTAGATTTAAAAGATAAAATCATTTGAATCTAAATAGAGTATTTTAATGTAGTTATTGAGGCGATGATTATTCACAAATAGAAAAAATTCAACATATAATGAACTAGTATCATTACATGGAGTTGAAAGTGCGTGATATACGGGCTTATTTTAGCTGGAGGAAAGGGAAGCAGGCTATATCCTTTATCAAGAGCAAGTGCACCAAAACAATTTTTAAAGCTCATAAATGATAAAAGTTTTTTAGTCAATACAGTTGACAGGGTAACCTCAATAATAAACAAAGAAAATATTTATGTTGTAACCAACATGGAATATAGAGAAAAGGTTAAAAATGAACTTGATAATATAAATGAGAATAATATTTTTGTAGAACCTGCTAATAAGGAAACTGCGACATGTATAGGTTTATCAGCAGTAAAACTGTTAAAGCAGGATGCTGATGCAGTTATGGTGGTTCTTCCTTCAGATCATTATATTCAAGGTGAGAAAAATTATACAGACACCTTGTCTCAAGCTATTGAGCTTGCAAACAGAAGAAGATGTATTGTAACTTTAGGTATTGAGCCAAGCAGACCAGAGACGGGATATGGTTACATTGAAATGGGTGAAAGAATTGTAGGAAATATGCCAACTTATAAAATAGCAAGATTTACAGAGAAGCCCAATTTAGAAGTGGCAAAGGATTTTATATTAAAAGGAACTTATTTATGGAATTCTGGTATGTTTGTATTTAGAGCAGATGTAATTCTTCGTGAAATAGAAAAATATCTGCCTAAACTGCATAAATCATTAATGGAGATATATAAAAATTTAGGACAGGAAAATGAAGATGAAATTATAGAAGAGCAATATAAGCTTATTGATGGGATTTCCATTGATTTTGGTGTAATGCAGAAAACAAGAAAAGCATTTGTGATAAAATGTGATTTTGAATGGGATGATATGGGAAGTTTTGGTGCATTAAGCAGATTGCTAAAATCAAATGGAAACAATAGCATTTCTCAAAATGTCTATGTAGCAGATTGTGAAAATTGTTCAGTGTTTGGAGGAAAAAATTTAATAATAGGTTTTGGAATAAAAGATTTAGTAGTTGTAGATGCTGGGGATGTCATTTTGGTAATGGATAGAAACAAAGACCAAGATATAAAACATCTCTTAAATGACTTGAACAAAAAAGGAATATACAAGGATTATCTTTAAGATATAAAATAGCTACCTAGTTTGTTAGATTAGGTAGTTATTTAATTGTATTTAATTAAAACCACAGAGACTCAATCTGTGCTTTTAGCTATAAGTAGAAATTAAGAAAATCTGCTGTACAATAATGGTAAATTTATATAGTTATTGGTGAAACTTCTTAGTACTTAAGAATATTATGTTACATTAAAAATAGAGATACATAGATCTAATAGGTACTTGTACATTTATTAATTTATAGTTGTAATATAACGGTATTAAATCTAAACATAATAAATAAGAGAATTAAAACATTTATAAAGAAACCACATAAGAAAGAGCATAGAAAATTACCAAAAGAGATTTCTGATAAGTGTTTCTTATAAACAATGTAGTTAATTATAAATAAAATTAAAAAGAATAGTAAACTAAAAATTAAATTAAAAATAAAGTTATGTGATGTTGTAACAGTTGATATACTTAAACTTTTAGGATGATTTGATATTTGTTTAAGCATATCATATATACAATTAGCCACTAGTACAACAATTCCTTGAGTAAGAAAGATATTAAGAGCATTTTTTAATATTTTAGGTTTCATTATACACTGAACTAATGCTATGTTAATAAGAATAGGAATTA
>NZ_CAKVKB010000029.1 GCF_934754915.1 uncultured Clostridium sp. | reverse complement strand
TTTTTTATTGTCTTTTTCTATCTCAATAAACAAAAAACATTCCTTATATTTATTTGCATTTAAATTGTATATAAAGTTTGTATTTTTATTGTAAAAACTTTCAAGCATATATTTTTTCTTTATAGGATATCCTTCTATGTCTCTTGGAATTATAGGACTCCTTGTTATTGAATGATAATATACATCTCCTTGGATTTTTTTGCTTAAGAGCATAGGAATGTACATAAATTCTTCTATTCCCAACGTCAGAATTGGCGCATTATCATATTTTATCTTAAGCTTTTTACTTTCTCTTTCAATAATTCTTAAAAGTTCATTCTGCTCTGACCTTCCTATTCCAAATCTTCCTGTATATTTAATATATTTTTTCTCTCCAATATAATTAGAAAAATCAAGTTTTATATTATTTATTTCAACATCATTATTAATTTTTTCAACTTTTTCAATCTTATCTGTCAATAATATATCTTTATCCATTGAAAAATTGAAACTTCCATTAAAAAGATATACAAAACTTATATCGCATCCCATTTCCATAGCCTGAGATTCTATTTCTGCTTTTCTTTCTTCATCAATCCAGTTTAATATTGAAGCTATCACATATTTTTTTACATTATAAATCTTCTGCATCTGCCTTATCATATTTATACATGTCTTTGCAGTTGTTATTTCATCATCAACTAATATTATTGAATCTACACTATTAATATCATCTTCATTTAGATTATCTATATATAAATTTTGTTCAGTTGCATGAGAATGTTCTTCTAGAAACTCAAGTTTCTTTGCACCACACACATTTTCCCGCGTTGTATGAATAAAAAATTCTGCACTTTCGAGATAATTAAAAAATGAATGTGCAAGACAAGTTGCTGTTTCTGCAAATCCTATAACCATCTGTCTTTCATGTATATAATTTTTATATTTTTTCTTATATGCATATGAAAGATTTTTTCCAAGTTCATCAACCTTTTTAGGATTTACAGGTAAATGTTTTCCTAACGTTTTAGAAACAAATAAAAATCTTCTTTTAGGATTATCTCTTAAAGCAACTTCTAAATAGTCATTTATATTTAAATTTAATGGATTTTTTTTAATATCAATTGTACATTTAAAATCTGAGTATATCATTAAAATCTATCCCTTCATTAAAAACTCCATATATTTCTGCAAGTCTGATTATCTTTTGAGCCCATTTTAAATGAGGGTTGACTTCATTCATTCTCTCTCTTGAAAAGCTTGCACTTACTCCTGATTTATTATCAACATCTGAAATAATCCTTTCTGCATCAATATAATCTTCATAACTTATAACATGTTTAGCTTGTACAATTCTCATCTGAAGAGGATGTATTACTGTTTTCCCTATAAAGCCATTAAGTCTATCAATATCCATTTCTCTTAAATATGATTCTAATATTTCAGGATTGGTCATATCATAAAACTCTGATACACCACCACTTATGGGAATGTCCAGTTCCTGATTTCCTCCAAAAATACTCATTAAATCTGATGAAAATTTATGAAAAATCATATTATCAT
The DNA here is from genome assembly GCF_934754915.1 of uncultured Clostridium sp. Lineage (GTDB taxonomy): Bacteria > Bacillota > Clostridia > Clostridiales > Clostridiaceae > Clostridium. Next base: position 34,329 of record NZ_CAKVKB010000029.1, on the reverse strand, counting down.
AAATAGTAAACTTTTTGTTTCTTCGTAATCTATATGCTCCTAATATATCAGTAACACCTATTCTTATATTAAGAATTCTCTTTTTGTATTTTTCAATAGTTTTATATAATCTTAATAATGAATCATATTTTCTATTTATATCAGTGAATTCTGTAGTTTCAATTATAGGCATCAGATATAAACTACTGCATCCTATCTGTCCAAGTTTTTCAATAAATTGCTCTATAACTTCCGAATTAGCTTTTGGTATTATTATTCCTGTAATAAGATTAAGATTTTCTTTCAATACATCACTAAATTTAAGCATTTGTTCTGAATTTTTAGGCCTTATAAATATCAATGGAATTTGATTTTTTTCAAATACTCCTTTTTTGATATTCTTTTTAAGCTCTAAAAAAGCCCATTTCATGTTTTCAATTCCTTCAGCTTCACCATTTTCTCCAACTGAATCTTCAAGACATATAGAAACTGATGTAAGTTCTTTTATCCCATTACTTACAAAACTGTTTAACATTTTTTTATTTATTGCTGGTATATAAAGTAATGCCCCTATAGAATATTTCAATATACTCATATTACTATTATTATTAAATTCCTCAGGATTTCTAAAAAATATTTTTTCTTTTTCATACTCCTTTAAATACTTAAAATATTTCATTTTTTCCCCCATACCTTATCATTTAAAATTTATGGTAAACTTTTTCCTAATTATCCTAATATTATTTTATAATTCAAACTTAATTGTATAAAATATTATTCAGGTTATCTATTATTAATATTTTTTAATTTAAAATATAAAAAATAGTCAATATATTTATAGTTATTGACTATTTAATCTATAATTTATATTATATACCATTTGATTTATATTAAATCTTATTTTTTTCTGAAATTAAAAAAATATTTATATTTATTTACTGCTAATAAGTTTTAATATTTCATTTCCATAAGCTTTAATTTTCTTTTCACCAACACCTCTGATTTCCATAAGTTCTTCAAGATTTTTAGGTTTCATATTGCTTATTGATGTAAGAGTTGCGTCTGAAAAAATTATATAAGGTTTTATATTTTCTTTGTAAGCCTTCATTTTTCTCCATTGTTTTAACCTTTGGAACAATTGTTCATCTAGTATAGGTTCATCATTATCAAGAATCTTAAATAAAACAGTCTCCTTTCCTTTAAGAACTTTCATTGATCTGGCATTTAATTTCAACATTGAATATGTCCCCTCTTTAAGATCAACATAGCCTTCATTTAAAAGACTTTTTATAAGATCTTTTATAAATGAATTTCCATAATCCTTCATTATTCCATATGTAGTCACTGTATCCAATCTATTTTGTATTATTTTAGGTCCCTTAAATCCTCTTAATATATCAACTAAAACAGAAATTCCAAATTTTTCACGTGTCCTGAATACAGTTGATAATATCATCTGAGTTTCTCTTGTAAAATCCTTTAATTCATCGTCATTAAGGCAATTGCTGCAGTTATTACAATAATTAATTTTATTTTCATTTCCAAAATAATTTAATATAAATTTTCTGTAACATTCATTAAGATTACAGTAATCAATCATAGACTGTAACTTTCTAAGCTGAACTTCTTTTCTGCTCATAAGCGAACTCTTATTTATTATGTACTCAACTCTGCTTATGTCACTTTCTGAATAAAATAAATAACACTTGCATAGCTCACCATCTCTTCCCCCTCTTCCAATTTCCTGATAATATGATTCTATATTCTGAGGAAGCGTAAAATGTACTATATATCTTATATTTGACTTATCTATACCCATTCCAAATGCATTTGTTGCAATTATTATATCTGTTCTCTCATAAAGAAAATCCTCCTGATATTTTTCCTTATCATTATCGCTCAAACCACCATGATATTTTCCAACATTATATCCTAAATCCTTTAGGTAATAATGAAGCATATCCACTTCTTTCCTTGAAGCACAATAGATTATTCCCGATTCCTCTTGATTTTCCCTTATTATATCCTTTAATTCTTCAAGTTTATCAACTTCTTTTAACACTTGAAGCCTTAAATTTTCTCGGTTTATATCACCTCTATATATAAATGGATTTTTTAATCCTAAAAGTTTTATTGAATCTTCACGTACTTCTTTGGTAGCTGTTGCAGTAAATGCTGAAATCACTGGCTTGCTTTTCAATTTTTCATAAAAATCAGAAATGCTAAGATAACTTTTTCTAAAATCGTGTCCCCATTGTGATACACAGTGTGCTTCATCTATTGCAATCTGCGAAATATGAATATCTTTAACCATATCAATAAACACTCTGGATTCCAATCTTTCAGGAGAAATGTATATTATTTTATATTCTCCCATAGATGCATCTAAAAGTATCTTTTTTATTGTGTCCATATTTTGAGTGCTGTTTATATATGCTCCCTTTATTCCTGTTTCAGACAAATTATCAACCTGATCTTTCATCAATGATATTAAAGGAGAAATTACTATTGTCACTCCTTGAAATAATATAGCTGGAATCTGATAGCAGAGTGATTTTCCTCCTCCTGTAGGCATAAGACAGAAAGTATCTCTATTGTTTAATATACTTGTTATTATTTCATACTGACCTCTTCTCAAAGTATCAAATCCATAATATTTTTTTAATGCGTAAAATATTCTTTGTCTATTATCCAATTTTCATTTACCTTTCATGCTTTAATTAGTTTATAATTTCAATTGACAATGAATGATAAAATCTTTACAAGATTTCTTTAATTTTTATATGCGTTAAATAAATTAGCAATGTTATTTTAATATTACAGCATATATAATATATCCCTTATCAGACCTTAATTCATATAAGCCTTATTGAAAACACATATCTGTTCTAATCATGATAATATATACTACTATATGAATATAGTATACTGAATATGGAATTTTATTATTTTTTATATAATATATAGTATATACCAACTTTTTTAATTCTTAAACAAAATAGTGTACTATAGAAAAAGATATGTTCTATTAGTACACTATCTATATATTTTGCAATTAATATTGTAAATTTGATAATTTATATTTAGTACTTAAATATTTTCAAAATTTCTTTTTTAATCATTTCTAAAAATTATAAATCTGCAAATAAAGTTTTTAAATCTTGAGTTGCTTTTCTTATATCTTTTTGAGCTATTATTGCAGAAACTATTGCGAGTCCATCTATTCCAATTCCATCAAAATCCTTAACTCTATCTTTATTAATTCCACCTATAACAACAATAGGAATAGATACATTTTTTCTTATTTTCTTTAATTCTTCCATGCTTGTTGGCTTTGCATCTTTCTTAGTTCCAGTAGCATACATTGCTCCTACACCTATGTAATCTGCACCATCTTCCTGTGCTTTCATTGCATCCTTAAGATTTCCAGCTGAAACTCCAATAATTTTGTCATCACCTATTATTTTTCTCACTATAGAACATGGTAAATCACTCTGACCAACATGAACACCTGCTGCATCTACTGCTAATGCAATATCAAGTCTGTCATTTATCAATAAAGGTATGCTATATTTATCAGTTATCTTTTTTACATTTACTGCTGTATTATAAAAATCTAAAGATGAACATTCTTTTTCTCTCAACTGAATTAATGTACATCCTCCCTTTATTGCTTCTTCTACTGCTTCTTCTAAAGTCTCAGTACTCATTAAATCTCTATCTGTTACAAGATAGATACTATAATCTATTTCTGGTTTCATAATTAAGTCCTCCACTTCCAATTAACATTTAATAATAACTAAATTAAATATTAATTAATCTTGTTTCTATCAATTATAGTTTCCTTATCAAGATTGCTTATTGCATCCATTATAGCCATATGAAAACTGCCAAGACCTATATTTCCTGCTTTTTCTTCTGCAATTTCTCCACATATTCCCATGGAAATGACACCTGCAATTGCTGCAATAAAATAGTCATCAGAATTTTCACATGCTCCTAAATATCCACCAACTAATGCTGTAGTCATACATCCAGTTCCTGTTATATTAGAAAGCATTTTTGTTCCATTTTCAAGAACTGCTGCTCTCTTTCCATCAGAAACAAAATCCGTAACCCCAGTTATAGCAACAGTGCAATTAAATCTGTCTGCTAAAAGTTTAGCCAGCTTTATTCCTTCATGGTTATCTGATTTTAAATCTTTATCTGATGCATCAACGCCTTTAGTCTCAGCTTCCAATCCTGCAATAAATTTTATTTCAGACATATTTCCACGTAAAACACTTATCTTAACTTCTTTTAGAATTCTTTTTGTTGTATCGTTCCTGAATTTTGATGCTCCAGCTCCAACTGGATCAAAAACAACTGGTATATTTAACTCATTAGCCTTTTTCCCTGAAGCAATCATTGATTCTATTGTTCTCTCATTCAAAGTTCCAATATTTATTACAAGAGCAGAAGCAATTGATGTAATATCTGCTGCTTCTTTTAAATCATCTGCCATTATTGGCGATGCCCCTATTGCAAGAAGAATATTGGCACAATCATTTACTGTAACATAATTAGTTATATTATGTACTAATGGTTTCTCTGCTTTTAATTTAATTAATAAATCACCTATTTTTTCTGCTATAACTTTATTCATATTGATTAATCCTCTATTTCTTTTTTGTTTATTCTACTTTTGTTTTAACTCTACTTTTTCACCATTAAGAATCATATTGGTAGTTCTTACAGCACACATCTTTCCACACATAGAACAGCTATGCTTTTCTTCTGGTGGTATGCTTTCAAAATATTCTTTAGCTTTCTTTCCATCAATTGCAATTTTAAACATCTCATCCCAGTCAAGTTTATGACGTGCTTCTGCCATAGCATTATCCCTGTCTCTTGCTCCAGGAATTCCATTAGCTATATCTGCTGCATGAGCTGCTATTTTAGATGCAATTATTCCTTCCTTAACATCATTTATGTCAGGTAATCTCAAATGTTCTGCTGGTGTTACATAACAAAGGAAGTTTGCTCCATTTGTTGCTGCAATGGCTCCGCCTATTGCTGATGTAATGTGATCATATCCTGGTGCAATATCTGTTACAAGAGGCCCAAGAACATAGAAAGGTGCTCCATGACATAGTCTTTTCTCAATTTTCATATTTGCTGCAATTTCATTCATTGCCATATGTCCTGGTCCTTCAATCATAACCTGAACATCTTTTTCCCATGCTCTCTTAGTCAAAAGTCCTAACTCAATAAGTTCAGTAATCTGCCCTGCATCTGTTGAATCATCTATACATCCTGGTCTCATAGCATCTCCAAGACTTATAGTGACATCATATTCTCTTAGGATATCTAATAACTCATCATAATGTTCATAAAACGGATTTTCATTTCCTGTCATCTCCATCCATGCAAATAATAAAGAACCACCTCTTGATACTATATTCATTTTTCTCTTATCTTCTTTAAATAGTTCAACAGTTCGTTTATTTATACCTGCATGAATTGTAACAAAGTCAACTCCCTGTTTAGCATGAGCTCTTACAACTTCTAAAAAATCTTCTGCTTTAATATCCAAAAGATCTTTTTCAAGGTATCCAATAGCATCATACATTGGCACTGTTCCTATCATAGCTTTAGAATATTCTATAAGTTTTTCTCTGAATTCCTGTGTCTTGCCATAATTACTTAAATCCATAATAGCTTCTGCACCATATTCTATAGCAAGCTTAACCTTTTCCATTTCCCTGCAGTAATCAACAGAGTCTCCTGAAATACCCAAATTCACATTAATCTTAGTTTTAAGACCATCACCAATCCCTTCAGGGCTGATTGATTTATGGTTAACATTAGCTGGTATAACCACCTTTCCCTCTGCCATTAAAGTCATTAATTTTTCTACAGACATGTTTTCCTTCTCTGCTACAGTTTTCATTTCCTTTGTCACTATGCCTTTTTTAGCCGCTTCCATTTGAGTTTTATAATTCATTTTTATCCCCCACACTTTCTTAGTTAAAAATTAATCTTCATTTTCTCCAGTAAGTTCCTCATATTTCCCTGATGCTTTATATAATTCATAAAAATGATTAGTAGGACCTACACCTTTTCCTAATTCAAAACCATGCTTAATGGCAGTTGTTATATATTTCTTTCCTGCTCTTACTGCTTCTTCAATTGTCATTCCTTTTGCTAAATTTGCAGCTATTGCTGATGATAATGTGCATCCTGTTCCATGAGTATGAGTAGTATTTATTCTTTCTTGTGGTAACAAAATAAAGTTCTCCCCATCAAACAATAAATCTGTAGCATCATCTTTCAAATGGCCACCTTTAACAAGAACAGCTTTAGGTCCTAATTCCTTAAGCTTTAATGCTGCCTCTTTCATTTCATCAACATTTTTAATTTCAATCCCTAATATTTCTTCTGCTTCAGGAAGATTAGGAGTTATCAATTCTGCTAAAGGAAATAATTCTTTCACCAAAGTATCCTTTGCATCTCTTGATAATAAATTAAATCCGCTTTTTGAAATCATAACAGGATCTAACACTACTTTAGGCAAATTTTTTACATTTCTTAATGATTTTGCTATTGCTTTTATAGATTCTATTTTTGATACCATTCCAATTTTCACAGCATCTACCCTTATATCTTCAAAAATTGCATTTATCTGTCCTTCAATTATTTCCGGAGTAATATCCTGTATTCCAAAAACCCCCATTGTATTTTGAACTGTTACTGCTGTAATAACACTCATTCCATATACTCCATTGGCCTGAAATGATTTCAAATCTGCCTGAATTCCTGCTCCTCCACAACTATCTGAACCTGCAATTGTTAATGCTCTAAACAAAATAAATCATCCTCTCTCTATTTAATGTCACTAATCAAGTATGTATTTTAACCATTATTCATTGTGAATTAATGTTCCAATTGACAATTTGCAATGAATAATAAATCTTTGAAAGATTTATTTAATACTATGCAATTTTATTATTAGAACATAATATAAAACTTATTAAGCATGTTTTATATTTCTATCATTAATATTCTCATTATCTATTAAAATTTTTTGTATTACAGGTATTTTTAGAAATATATATCCAATGATAGCACCTGCTGTACAACTCATTATAAAAGGAGTTACAAACATAAATATTGCTCCTTCTTTTCCCATAAAAAACTTAGCCAATGGATATGCAAGTAATGCTCCAAGTATACCAGTTCCAAAAACTTCTCCAATTACTGCTGAGAAAATTTTCTTTATATTTTTATAAAGAATTCCTGCTAAAAATGCTCCTACCATACTTCCTGGAAACGCCAGAAGACTTCCTGTCCCTAAAATATTTCTTATTAATGATGCAATAAATGCATTTGCTACTGCATAAACTGGTCCAAGTGTTATAGCTCCAACAACATTAACAAAATGCTGTACTGGTGATATTTTGGCCACTCCAATTGGAATAGAAAATGTTCCAAAAACTACTGCTAAAGCAATAAGCACTCCACTTAAGGCAATTTTTTGAGCCTTGCTTTTTTCTCCCATAATTACTCTCCTCCTTAATATGATCTGAAAAATTATTTAACACACAATTATAATTGAAAATAAAAAAGTGCAGCTATAAGGACTGCACTAAATAAACTCAATAAAAACAACATATTATTAGTACTTCCCTACGTTGGCATTAACCAAATCAGGTCATAAGGGTTTAGGAACTCATTCCAATCTCAGCTTTTTCAAGCTCCCCTAGTAAAAATTATTAAAATTTATTCATTATAAATATTTCTCTATATTACTATATTATACCACAAAAAATAAAAGTTCAAGTTATATTATTAGATATTCTTAATCTTTTAAAGTATATTTTTCATAAAATAGTTCAATAATTTTAAAGTACAATTTAATATAATGCTGGTGGGCTGCTGATATCACTTTCTTTACTTTTAAAGGAGGTGATACTAAATATGAATATTGATATTTTAATGTTGCTATTTCAAAGTGGTTTATTCTTAATATCGCTATTAACTTTGATAGTTGCTATTATAGAAAAATTTACAAAAAAATAGTAGCCCCCACCGCAATTTGGATGCTACTAAATTTTATTTAAAATAAATTTAGTGATATCAGTTGCTTAAACAACTATATTATTTTGTATAGTCAGAGTAATAAATTTACTCTGACTTTTATTATATATTATATCATTTTTTTTTAAAAATAAACATTTACTTACTTGTTTTTAACTTTAACATAATACTTACCAAATCTTTTTACCTTTTTTATAACTTCAAATCCATTTACATATTCACCAATTTCTGCATTCTTAGGAACTTCAATTAAAATTGTTTCTTTTTTCTTTTTTATACTTCTATCTATAAATACATTCTTCTTTCTTCTTATTGGCATTGCTAATCATCCTTCTAATATAATATGTTATAAAGCATTATATTAAAAGCTCATGATAAGTGTTCTAAAAAATTATTATTTAAAAGTTATTATATTTATTTTTACATTGAAAAAGCTTCAGCTTTTGCTTTTAAAATAACTGCACTTACTGGCAATGCTATAACTATTCCAGTACCTACCTGAATTATATTTCCTGCTATATCTTTTGCTGAAAATGCAATTCCTTGAATTAATCCCACTTTATCAGTTAAAAATCCTGCCATTATTATTCCAGCTCCAAAGTAAGCTATAACCATAAATATTCCACTCACTAAAAAAGCTGTAATATAGCTGAATGATTTGCTATGACTTAATTCTAATTTTTCTAATATACTTCCTGCAATATAAGCCATTGCTCCTTTAATTATAAAAGTAAATGGAGCCCATAAGTAATATCCTCCAAGTGCATCAACAAGCATCATTCCTATTGCACTTGCTAATGCTCCCTTTTTCTTTCCTAAAACTACAGCACATAAAAATACCATACAATCTCCAATATGAACAAATCCACCAACTGATGGAATCTTTATTACACTTCCTGCAAGCCATACTAATGCTATCATTAATCCCATTAAAACTAATTCTCTTGTACTTAATTTACCATCCATTATTCTTCTCTCCTACAACAAACTTATACTAATATTTTTGTTATATTATAAGTTTACTATGCTTTCTTTACAAATGTACGGGTACAATTGCAAGCTTTAGTATATTATTTATATTTCTTATTTTTAATTTCCTTTCATATTGACTTTTTTCAATCTGCTTTAGTGCTTCTTCTATTCCTTTTTCTATAGTTTTAATGTTGCTCTCTTTTATTTTCTTAAATTCAATTATAATTGCTAATTTAGAAGTGTCTTTAGGAATTATCATAACATCATAACGTCCCTGTTTTAAATTATCTTTTATATTCAAATCTGATTTATCTAAAAATCAGTATCTGTTCAATAAAAAAATTTATTTCAGTATTTAATAAAAATTTATCTTATAAAGGCTGCTGTAACACTTTCTTTACATCTTTTAACCTCATCCCTGCTTCCTTCTGCCACAAGCTGTCCACCATCATTTCCACCTTCTGGACCTATATCCACAATCCAGTCTGCTGAATTAATTATGTTTAGATTATGCTCTATAATAATTAATGTATGACCTTCTTCTAAAAGTTTATTAAATATGTCATTCAATAGTTTTATATCATGAAAATGAAGTCCTGTTGTAGGTTCATCAAAAATATATAGTGTTTTTCCTTTAGCTTTTTTGCTCAGTTCTTTTGCAAGCTTTACTCTTTGAGCTTCTCCTCCACTTAATATTGTTGCACTCTGTCCTAATTTTATATATCCTAATCCTACATCCTTTAATACCTTAAGAATCTTATGTATGTCATTAAATTCCTTAAAAAATTCCAATGCTTCATCAACATCTATATTTAATACATCTGAAATGCTTTTCCCATTAATCGTATTACATAGAACTTCCTCTTTAAATCTTTTTCCATTACACTCATCACATTCCATCCATACATCTGGAAGAAAGTGCATCTCTACTTTTATCTGTCCCTGACCTTCACAACATGGACATCTCCCCTTAGTAGAATTAAAACTGAAATAATCTGCATTCATTTTATGCTCTTTAGCATAAGACGTATCTGCAAAGACCTTTCTTATTTTGTCAAAAACTCCTGTATATGTTGCTGGATTTGACCTTGGTGTTCTTCCTATTGGTTCTTGTGATATATTTATAACCTTATCTAAATTTTCATATCCTGAAATTTCATCATATTTTCCTACTGTATTTTTTCCATTATTCAATATATTATCTAATAACGGCTCTAATGTCTCACTTATAAGACTGCTCTTACCACTTCCACTGACCCCTGTAACACATGTCATTTTATTTAATGGAAAATGCACTGTTATATTTTTCAGATTATTGTGGCATGCCCCTTTTAATACTAAAAATGAATCTGCATCAGAATTTTTTTCTTTACAATGCCTATTCTTGAATATAAAAGCCTCATATAATCTGAAATCTCAGTAAGGGTTCCAACTGTAGATCTAGGATTTTTACTTACACTTTTTTGTTCTATTGCTATAGATGGTGTCAAGCCACATATATATTCCACTTTAGCCTTTTCAATTTTTCCAATAGACCTTTTTTCAAATGTTGAAAGTCCATCCATAAATCTTCTTTGTGCTTCTCCGTGTATAATATCAAAGACAAGTGTAGATTTACCACTTCCGCTTACACCAGTGAAAACAACAAGTTTATTCTTAGGAATTTTCAAACTTACATTTTTTAGATTATGATGTTTTGCTCCTTTTATTCTTATCATGTTTTCTTCAGTTTCTTCTTTAATATTATCATCAATTATAAGTTTTCTTAATTTATCCATACTTTTTCTACCTCATATAAATAAATTTGTGCTTTTATTCAAAAGCCATATACTAAGGATAAAACCTCCAGTAAGTGGAGAGTCAATACTTAAATTTCCATTTCTCTATATTCTCTATAAAAACATATATATCTTTATTCCTAATAATAAAATTTAATACTTAAAAGAAATCCTGTGAAGATTTAATCATTTATTGCAAAACATAATATTGTACACTATTAATTAAAATATATAGCTTGCATGATTATCTACTTTATAGGAATGAGTAATTCTGTAATATAATTATCTTCATTACAAGTACTAACTATATCAACTATATAATTATCTATTGCAGGTCCACATATCTCATATTTATTTTTCTTTATATAACTTATCATTTTTCTATATACATCAGCCATATTTTCATAACTTCCATAATGCATTGCTGAAACAGCTTTAAATCCTCCAAATTTTCTAACCAGCCCTGGAATTTCTTTATTTTCTGATACAAATGCACAAACTTCAATATCGTAATCTGTTTTAGCTTTATCTTCAAATTCAATACACGTATCATAATATAATGCCATAACATTTTTAGTCATATGAAAATTATTTTTTTCAATCAATGATAAAAGTTTGCAATATTGTATAGTAAACTCATCAACAGTTACATTTATATTTTCTCTTAAATATGCCACATACATTTCTGGAATGTATTTAATTTTTATTTCAGCTTCCCTGCTTATTTTAGAACGCTCCTTTCCTTCATATAAACAAAATTTAAGTTTCTCTTTAAGCCTTAATAAATCATTTATTTTATCATCTATTTCATTGTATTTTTCTTTAATTTTCTCTTGATTATATTTAAGATTCTCTCTTCCTAATAATTTTTTTATTTCTTTAAGAGAAAATCCTGCTTCTTTAAAATGTTTTATTATAATAACTAATACAAGCTGTTTTCTTGAATAATATCTATATCCACTACTTGTATCAATATTTTCAGGAGTTAAAAGCCCTATTTCATCATAATATCTTAACGTTTTTATTGGAATATTACATAATCTTGATACCTGACCAATTTGATAAAATTCTTGTGATTGATTTTTCATCATATTTACCTCTTAAATAGCGCATAAAAATTAAATAGAACTGCTGCATGGAAATTAATTTACACAATTCTAGTTTTTAACTTTAAAAAATACTTCTAGATATTGCAGTTATAATCCTTAATGTAACAGTTCTATTTTTCATAATATATAAAATTTACATTTAAACTATGAATTTATTCATTTCGTTATTTAATGCATCAGAATATTCACTTGTCTTTTCAGTTTCTTTTAATATATCTACTGATTTATTGTATATATTAGTTGTTTTTCCTGCAATTTCAGTTGCTCCATTTGCTGCTTCACTTATAGCTTTTGCAACTTCTTCAATTGCTATTATTATATTTTGTATTGTTGCCGAAAATTCTTCCGATGTAGCACTAAAATCTGTAATCAACCCTTCAACAAATACTGCATCATTCTCATATTTTTCTGCTACATCATTAAAATTATGATAATCTTTAGATACATCTTTCTTTACAAAAGTTATTAATGTATTTGATGATTCAGCCAATTCATTTACTACAGTAGTAACTTCTGCTGCAATATTTTGAATATCCTTTACTGCATCCTGAGACTTTTGAGCTAATGTTCCTATTTCTTCTGCAACCACTACAAATCCCTTTCCTGCTTCTCCAGCTCTTGCAGCTTCTATAGATGCATTTAAAGCAAGGAGATTAGTCTGCTCTGTTATATCCAATATAACATCAGATAATACCGAAATCTTATCAACAATCTTAACTTTATCAATAGATAACTGTACTACTTCCTTTATGTCATCACTTACTTTTGATGCTTTTCTTTGAGATTTTAAAACACTTTCCTTTGTTTCTTTTGCCCTCTTAGCAATTTCAATAGCTTTTACAGAACTCTGTTCTGATTTTTCTGCCATAGATGCTGAAGCTTTTTCTATTTCATGTGATGATGCTGATATTTCTTCAGAATTTGCTGCACATTGCTGCATTTCTGCTGACAATTGCTCTGTAACAGCTGAAATCTCTTCAATGCTTTTGTAAAGATCATTTATGTTCTTGCCTATTTTGTCAACAGAAAGACTGTTATTATTCGTTGTTTCTTTGGCTTTTCCTATTAATGTTTTAAGTGTTTTCTTCATGTCATTAATTTTTCCAGCCATTATTCCAAAATCATCTTTTCTGTTCAATAATTCTTTTGAAACTTCATCTTTAAAATTTCCTTGTGCGACAACATTTATATTATCATCAATATGTTTAAATCCATTTAAAATTTCTCTTATTATGATTACTGTAATTACTATTGCAACTACTATTCCACAAAAAATCACGATGCTGAATGTCATGATGTTTTTATTAAATGCACCTGTCACTTCATTTTCCTTATCTTTAACTGCTTTATCTATATCATCTGTGTAATTTCCTGTACCTATAACCCATTGAAAAGGTTCAAATGCCTCACTATAACCCCTCTTAGAAATAAACTTGTCCTCTCCTTCTTTAGTAAAATAGTATTCTGTATATCCCCCTCCATTTCTTGCTGCCTTTATTATATCTGCTACATATGTATTTCCTTTTGAATCTGTTGCATCAATTCTATTCGTACCTTCTGTTTCACTTCCTAAAAGCACAACATTATCTCCATCATAAGTATCAATCCAAAAATATCCAGATTCTCCATATCTCATATTTCTTACGAGATCAGCTGCTATTTCTTTTGCTTCATCTTCAGTATATTTTCCCTGTTCATAATTATTGTAAATATTATTAACCATACTTACAGCAACTTCAACTTGATTTTTTATATTTAAATCATATTCTGATCTCATAACGCTTTCAATTGAAGAAATATCTTCATTATTCATTTTTTTCTGCTGAAAAATACTGATTCCTTCTATCAGTAGACTAAATCCAACGAGAATCATTGAAAAAGCTATTATTTTTTGCTTCAGTTTAATATTATTCAACATTTTAATCATCCTCCATTTATCTCCATGTAAATCCCTATTTATACTATATATTATATTCCTTTAATCAGATATTCTCAATAATTCATATATAATTTTTATTTTTTCAAAATTAAACCTTTTCATTAAACATTTTATTAATACTTTAACTTTTAATTCAAATTACTTTTTTTACATTAATTATATATTATAACAATTCAAAGTTTAAGAATATATATCTGAAAATTCAATATTACATGTTTCGACTTTTGATATTATCTGTTTGGTATAATTATAATTTTCTGAATCTTTTTTTACTAACTTAATAGGAAGTTTTATTACAAATTTAGTTCCTTCTTCACATTTATTATCCACATAAATACTTCCTCCATGAAGTTCAACCAACAATCTAACTAAAAATAATCCAATGCCTGTACCTTCTCTTTTTCTTGTAAGCAAATCTCCAGACTGTGTAAATCTTTCAAAAATTCTTTCCTTATTTTCATCAGATATAGGTTCTCCATCATTAGATACATTTATAATGACTTCATTTAATTCTTTATCCATATCAATAAATACTTTAATATGACCGCCTTCATTTGTGTATTTCAATGCATTGGAAAGAAGATTCAACATTATACGTTCTATTTTTATAGGATCACAAGCAGTTATTATTTCTTCTTCCATGGTATCAAAAATTATGTTTCTTTTATTGTTTTCCATATATTCTACTACTGAATCTACAATATCTTCAACAACACTTACAATATTATAATTTCCCAGCTCTAGTTTATAACTCCCACTATCAATTTTAGTAATATCCATTATATTATTTACAATTTTTAAAAGTCTATATGAATTCTGCTTTACTCCCTTTAAATATTTTTTAAGCATTTCAGGAGTAATTGCTTTATCTTGATTATCCAACTTATCTGCTAAAACTTGTACTGTTGTAAGTATTATATTTAAAGGTGTTTTAAATTCATGAGACATATTTGCAAAAAAATCTGTCTTTAGACTTTCTATTTCTATTTTCTTTTCTAAATCCTTTTTTTCTTTTTCCAATTTTAATTTTGATGTGATATCTTTTCCTGTAATAAAAAATCTATCATATTCTTTAACGTAGGTTATATTCCATTTAATACTCTTATACTCATTATCATAACATAAATATCTTACAACAACGCCTTGAATTTTGTTACAAATTTTAGCTGCTTTATACATATAATCCATTTTTTCATCATCATCTGGATGACGCAGTGTTTTTTCAATAAATCTTTTTTGAATTTCCTCAAGTGAATATCCAAAAAATTTTTTAAATGTTTCTTTCTTTGATCCAAAGTCAAAATAATTTTTTTCATTATTTAAAACAACATAAAAATCAATGGTATTTTCCAAAAAAGTCTGAAGTTTTTTTTCACTTTTTTCTCTTTTTTGAAGTTCTATTTTGTATTTATTAGCAAGAAGCCGATTTTTTATAATTATTCCAAGTCTTCTACAAGTTTCTCTTATTATATCTTCATGGATACAAGATATATTAGATTCTTTATCATTATCATAATGAACGTTCAAAATTCCAATAAGTTCATGTTCAAATTCAATACAATATGTCCTTACATTGCTTACAAAATTCCCAATCTGATACTTTTTCCCAAAACATCTGTTTTTGTAATATGCTTTTAAAAGCTTTGTTTTGCTTTTTTCCGAAAAATTTAGATTAAAATCCCATGGTATTATATCATCATCATATGTTTTTAAAAATATATGCATTTTTTTATCAACATCATCAATTAAAAAAATAGTTATACCATCTGCTTGTAAAATATTTTTTAAAATCCATGCCAATTCATCAGTTGAATTTTTATTTTCAGTGTCTAATAAGGTTAATGTACTTCTTTCTATTTCTTTATAAAGATTTTCATTGAGAGTAATATCTTTTCCTATCCCACCAATTAATTTTATATCTTTATCATCTTTTATTATCATTCTGGAAACTTCAAAAAAATTCTTATAATTCATATTTACTGGTGTTTTTCTATTTAAAACAGTTTTACCATCATTTAAGATTTCTCTATCTTCTGCAATAAAAGCATCCGATATATCTTTATTTCTTATCTCATAATCTGATTTATTAATTATATCTTCTGGATTCATATTAGTTACTTTTGCATAATATTCATTTACATATTTATAAATTCCATCACTGCCTTTTATCCATACTGCATATGGAATATTATCTATAAAATATTTCAAATCTTCTAATGTATATACTTCTCTGTTTTTATCATCCATAATTTACTACCTCATATACATTTTTAATATGTATAAATTATATTTTTACACAAACTCTTATTTTAACAAAATTTACACACTAATTTAACATAATGTTTACATTATTTATAATCGTCATCATTATATCAAACTTTTGCATCAGTTATATATTTTTCCAAATATCCATAAAAATTAATTATATGTCGCAATTATCTTTCTATATTTGAAATTTTGTATTCTGCATATATAAATAAATTTTAAATGCAGCTTTTAATATTGCAATTAACAATATGTAATTGATAATTTTCAACAAAATATGGAATCTTTTCAATATTTCTTTGATACTTTTACATTTATCACATAAATTTCAATTTTGCAACATATAATTGAAAATTTTTAATATTATCATAAATATTAAATGCAAATCCACATAGTAATATATCAAATATACATATATTCACCATATGTTTGTTTTTGTTCTATAAAATCACAATCATGAAATATCTACAATTAACTAAAAAATAAAATTCATTGAATCAAGTTCTTTTATGCTATACATGACATAATTTAATTTTTGTGGGACATCCCTACTCTATCATGCAAGACTCCATATTTCCAACTTTTCTTTATCGGATAACGCTTCCTCAACACTTCCATTATAAACAATCCTACCTGCATTTAGAATTATAACCCTGCTGCATATCTTTTTTACCATATCTAAATCATGGGTAGCTATAATTTTAGCAGTATTAATATGTTTTATTGTTTCAATAAAAAGCCTCTTCCCTTTAGGATCTAAAAAAGATGTGGGCTCATCAAATAATATATATGATGGTTCCATAACAAGAACAGTTCCTATAGATACTTTTCTCTTTTCCCCTCCTGATAAATTGTTAGGAGACTTATCAAGAAGATTTTCAATTTCTAATTTTTTAGATATATCAAATATTTTCTTTTTTATATCACTTTCATCCATTTTATTGTTTCTAGGTCCAAAAGCTATGTCATCATATACTTTATTCATAAAAAGCTGGTTATCAGAATTTTGAAATACCACTCCAACTTTTTTCCTTATTTCCTTTAAATTTTTCTTATTTGTTTCAATATTATCAACTTCTATCTTTCCTGAAGAAGGCTGCAATATTCCTACAAGTAACTTAATTAATGTGGATTTGCCTGCACCATTTCCTCCTAAAAGGCCTATAGTCTCTCCTTCTTTTATTTTCAAGTCAATATTTTCTAATGCTTTTTTCCCATCTTCATAGCAATAATTCAAATTTTCAATATTTATCATAATGCTTCTCCTTTAATGCAGAATCAATTAAAAATATAAAATGTATATAGGCTTATATTTATCAACCGCATCCCTAAAATCATGCTGCATACAAGCACAATATATATATAATCTTTAATTTTCATATTTCTTTTACAAGATACTGGGTAAACACCATCAAATCCTCTGCATTTCATGGCCATATATATTTCTTCTGCCCTGCTAAAACTTTTCAAAAGTATCTGACCTAAAAAAGCTCCCATATGTTCAAATTTTATTCCCTTTACATCCCCACTTCTCAATGAATATGCATTATACATAGTAATTGTTTCTTTTAATATTACTGAAATATATCTATATGATAACAAAAACTGGACAACTATGATTTTAGGTATTTTCATTTTTTTTAAGGAATAAAAAATCTCTTCCATAGATGTTGTTGCAACCAATATGTAGACAGATGTGACCATAAATATAACTTTAATTATTATAGATATACAAGATAACATTCCATAAGTTACGGGAATATTTTTTACATAAAATAAAATATTTTTATCTAATATTAAATTAGAAATTCCCATGCATATACAAAGTGGAAAAGTTACTGCTATTCTTTTTAATAATGCTTTTTTAGGAATATCTACTAATTCAATCAATATTACTGGATAAAAAACAAATCCTATTAACAAGCTTACATCATATTTATCAACAGATGCAACTGCTAATAGGAATACAAGAGTAACAATTATCTTAGAAATAGGATTTAGGGAGTGTATTATAGACTCCCCTTGTGATATTTTTTCTAGTTCCTTTATTTCTGATAAATTTCTATTTAAATTGCTCATACTTATTATTTTACCCTTCTTTATAAAACTCTTCGTATTTATATCTTTTAATCTGAATAATTTTCAATTTACATATATATTGCAATTCACAATAAAAGATAAAATCTTTGAAAGATTTATTTAACATTTCTATATGTAGAAGATATATTTTAAATATAAGCTTAATCTTGCAATATATACTATAATGAATTCTTAAATTTTCCTCATATTTTTAATTCTTGATATTACAAATCCTATTATCAGTGCCAAAATAAATACAATTGCACCTCCACCTAATCCTGCAATACTTGTACCAATTTTGGAATCTTCATTATCTTTAAAATTATAATCTGGCATAAATGATGAACTTTCCTGAATCTTTTCACTTATTTCATAAGATGTTCCTTGTGTTGACAATTCTTCCTCAGAAGTTATATTTCCTATTGACCATTCTAATCCATCTGGATATTCTGAAGCATATAATGAAAGTAAACCTCCAACAAGTCCAGTAAGTACAACCATACCTATAATTATTTTCTTAAGACTTAAATTTGATGGCAATCTATTTCCAGCTCTTGTAAATTCTAAAACTTCAGGTCTAATACTTTGTATATAGCATAATACTGCTCCAGTTATTAATCCTTCTCCTATTCCTATAGCAAAATGAATTGGCTGCATCAATAATAAAAAAGAAGTAAATGGAAGCTCTGTTCTTCCAGATAATAATGTTTCAAGAACTACACTGAACGCTCCACATTGAAGTCCTATAACACTTGTAATAACTGATGCTGCTATTATTTTTGCTTTTGATGCATTACTGTTCAGCATTTTTTTAAATATCAATGGATAAAATACCAGACATGAATAGAATCCCATATTAAATATGTTACAGCCCAGTGCAAGTATTCCTCCATCTGCAAAGAATAATGCCTGTATCGCAATTACAGTTGCAAGAACGAGAAATGCCGGAACCGATCCTAATACTGAAGCCAATATTAAACCTCCTCCAATATGTCCACTTGATCCTGTTCCTGGTATTGTGAAGTTAATCATTTGAGCACAAAAGACAAATGCTCCCATAACTCCCATTAATGGAATCTTTTTTTCTTCTAAATTATCTTTTGCTTTATAAACACAATATCCCAACGTTGCAGTTGTAACAGCCCCCATTACTCCTGCCACTTCTGGTGATATTAATGCATCTGACATGTGCATGTATGTTCCCCCTTTTTGTATTTACTGTCTTATTCATATATAAAATATAATTTATATAAATTATATATGAATTATGCACTTTCTGCATTAAAATTTTTACATAAAGCTTAAAATTTTTCTATTAATTCTATAATTCTTTCACTTACATCTGTCATTTTCTGACCACTATATCCTAAAATCTTTATACTTAAATTTTTATCCTTTGTAAAAGAAAAACCTCCTGTAACTTCATCACTCTCTTCTATAATTTTCAATATGTCTTCACTTATTTTTTCATCAACATTACAATTTCCTATAAATATATTAGCAAGATGAGTGTATCCCTCAAAAAAACCATATCCATTCATATTCATTTTATCTGGATCATACATGGTATTATCTCTATATATTAATTTGTGATTACATTTTACCTCTATATATGATTTATAACACTTATATTGAAATTTCTCCCCAGAATTACTTCTGCCACATGAAATTATATCTACCAGGATAATTTTTGAAGTACTCTCTTCAAGATTAACTTTTATTGTATTTTCAAAATTTGACTGAGCAAATGGAATAGCAGGCTGTGGATTATATTTTAAAAAACTGTTTTTTTCCACATTTATTTCACAATGTCTTACTGCTTTTCCTTCAAGCATCTTATGTATTTTCTCATATGCCTGTGATGTAACTTCAAGTCTTGTATTTTCACCAACCTGAATATTATATTCCTGTCTGTCCCCAGCCATTATCCCTGCTGAAGAACTCATTATCATTATCTTTAAATAATCATCATCCATTTGAAATGGCTTCATTATTTTAAATGGTGCTGTAAAATAAACATCATCAAGGATGGCTTTTCCCTTATTATTTTTAGTTTTTATATTAATTGTTGATATCTTTTTAAAAACATTATCCATACTATTTTAAACCCTCAAGGAGAACATCCTTTTTAATCCAGTTTATAATTTTATCAACACCTTCACATTCTCTTATATTAGTAAATACAAATGGTCTATTTCCCCTCATTTTCTTGGAATCTCTCTCCATAACTTCTAAACTTGCTCCAACATATGGTGCTAAATCAATTTTGTTTATAACAAGCAGATCTGACCTTGTTATTCCTGGACCGCCTTTTCTTGGAATTTTATCTCCTTCTGCCACATCTATTACAAAAATAGTAGCATCAGAAAGCTCAGGACTAAATGTAGCTGAAAGATTATCTCCTCCACTTTCTATAAATATAATATCTAAATCTTCAAATCTTTCCACAAGTTCATCTACTGCTTCAAGATTCATTGAAGCATCTTCTCTTATAGCAGTATGAGGACATCCTCCAGTCTCAACCCCTATAATTCTTTCTAAAGGCATAACACTATTTTTAGCAAGAAATTCAGCATCTTCTTTTGTATATATATCATTAGTTATTACACCAATACTATATTCACTACTTAACTTTCTTGTAAGACATTCTATCAACGCTGTTTTTCCAGAACCTACTGGTCCTGCAATTCCTATTTTTACATAAGACATATTACCACATCTCCTTACTATATTTTTATGTTATATTTTTTTCATGACATATACAATCTTGAATAAAGTCTTTCATGCTGCATAGACCTTATATCAAATCCAGGCGTTGACATACATAAATCTTCAATTGTAAGATTAGAAAGTTTATCAATTATATCATCAAAAAATTCGTAACACCTGTATAATATTTTCTGGCCATCATTTTGACTTAAAGGTATTAATTTTACTCCGTTTATTACTGCTGCTGATACATAAGAATATAAATATCTTTCCATAGCTTTCTTATGATTAATATTACAGCTGCTGCAAAACACTCCATAAGCTACAGAATGAATTCTGTTTCCCTTTAAATTTTTATTACTGTATTCTTTAAATATCTCATCCTTGTATTGTATATCTAATTCTGATACTGTTTTTATAAACCTTGATCCCAGCTTTTCACCTGCTGCTCTTATTTCTTTAGGAATTCTGCTTGCCTCTATTATCTCTTCTATTTTAAAAATGTCATCTAATCTATTTTGTGATGCATATTCATATGCCTTATAAGCAGATAAAAGCTCTGTATGGAGAAAATTTGTTTCTGCATTAGCTTTTATATACTGAAACATATCCTGAGAATTTCTTATATAATCTTTCTGTATATATGTTTCAAGACCATATGAATGAGTATATGTCCCTATTGGAAATGCTGCATCATTTATCTGAAATAATAAAAAATCTTCATGCATAATTTTAATGATGATGATTGTTAATAGAAGAAGATATTCTATGATCAAAATCTATTTTCATTAATTTGGGTTCTACTTTAACTCCTAAATTTTCAAGCATAAGTTTCATAGGTTCATCATATATAGTTATAAATTCATTATTATTGCTGCCACTTATTAAGGTTGCATGTCTATTCCCAATCTCATAGCAGACTTTTGGAATAAGGTGGCTATCTTCAACATTAACCACAAGCCATTTGGATTCCTTTATATTTACAACCACAGCTGTATCATTTTCAACTCCAAGAACATCTCCATCTCTAAGTCCCCTTGTAAGTATTGAATCATCAAGTTTTATTCCTAGTTCAATACCACCTTCCGTTGAAGTTTTATGTATTTTCTTAAAAGCATCATGCCATTCAATATTTACATAATCTTTTTTTAATTTTTTAAATTCATCATCATTCACTGATCCAATTATCTTTTCACATAGCATAATAATTTCTCCTTTTTCTTATTGATATTATTATTTTTACCAAATTAGCAAATATATGTTGCAATATTAGAATTTGCCTGATACATATAAAAACATCAAAAAGCCTTGTAAATATCCTACATCTATTGTTAATCGCAACATATATTTTTAAATTCTATTTCTTAAAACAAATTATATAATTGAGTTAATGGCAGTTCCTCTGCTGGTTCACATTTTAATACAACATCATCAGCCTTAACTTCATATGTTTCTGGATCCACTGTAATAAGTGGTGTTTTGTCATTAAATTTCATATCTTTCTTTCCAATGTTTCTGCAGTTTTCAACTGGAACTACAGTCTTCTTCAATTCAAGTTTTTCTTTTATATTATTTTTGATTGAAGCTTTTGAAACAAAAGTCAAACATGTATTATATTTGGCACCTCCATGTGCTCCAAACATATGTCTGTAAAATACAGGCTGTGGTGTAGGTATTGAAGCATTTGGATCTCCCATTTTAGCTGCAATAATCATTCCACCTTTAATTATAATATCAGGCTTTACTCCAAAAAATGCTGGATTCCAGATTACTAAATCTGCAAATTTTCCTTTTTCTATAGAACCTACATATTTTGAAATTCCTTGAGCTATAGCTGGATTTATTGTATATTTTGAAATGTATCTCTTTGCTCTGAAATTATCATTTTCACCAGTTTCTTCTTCAAGTCTTCCTCTTTGAGCTTTCATTTTGTGTGCTGTCTGCCATGTTCTTGTTATTACTTCACCAACTCTTCCCATTGCTTGTGAATCTGAACTCATGATACTGAATACACCTAAATCATGAAGTATATCTTCTGCAGCTATTGTTTCTGGACGTATTCTTGAATCTGCAAATGCTATATCTTCTGGTATATTTGCATCTAAATGATGACATACCATAAGCATATCTAAATGTTCATCCAATGTATTTGCTGTATAAGGCATTGTTGGATTTGTTGACGCTGGAAGCACATTTTCATAAGATGCAGCTTTTATAATATCGGGTGCATGTCCTCCTCCTGCACCTTCTGTATGGAATGTATGTATTGTTCTTCCTGCTATTGCATTCATTGTATCCTCTACACATCCAGCTTCATTTAATGTATCTGTATGTATAGCAACCTGTACATCATATTTGTCAGCTACATTTAAACTTGCATTTATTACAGCTGGAGTTGCCCCCCAGTCTTCATGAATTTTAAGACCTAGAGCACCATTTTCAATTTGTTCAATAAGAGGTCTTTCACTTCCACAATTTCCTTTTCCGAAATATCCTAAATTCATTGGATATTCATCTGAAGCTTTAAGCATCTGTCCAAGATTCCATGGACCTGGTGTACATGTTGTTGCATTAGTTCCGTCAGCAGGACCTGTACCACCACCTATCATTGTTGTTACACCACTAAATAATGCAGTGTCTATCTGTTGAGGTGAAATAAAGTGAATATGTGTATCAATACCTCCAGCAGTAACTATCAATCCTTCTGCTGAAATTGCCTCAGTTGATGCTCCAACTTCCATTCCAGGTGTTACACCATCTAAAATATCTGGATTTCCTGCTTTACCTATTCCTATAATTTTTCCATTTTTAATTCCAATGTCTGCTTTAACTATGCCTGTATAATCTAAAATTAACGCATTTGTAATTACTAAATCAAGATCCCCATCTTCACTTGTAGTATTAACAGATTGTCCCATTCCATCACGAATAGTCTTTCCTCCACCAAATTTTATTTCATCACCATAACATGTATAATCCTTTTCTACTTCTATAATTAAATTTGTATCTCCAAGCCTTATTTTATCGTGAACTGTAGGCCCAAACATCATACCATAATCCTTTGAAGATATTTTGTAACTCATTATTTAATCCACTCCTTAACTGGCAGTTTATTCTTATATAAATCCTTTTAATTTTGCCCTATTTACGGATGCAGCCTTTGTTGATTCGACAGCCTGACCTTGTGTAAGTTCATTTAATCCAAAAACTCTCTTTTTTCCACCAAGTTCTACGAGCTGGACTTCTTTTTCTTCTCCTGGCTCAAATCTTACAGATGTTCCTGATGGTATATCAAGCTTCATTCCATAAGCAGATTCCCTGTCAAATTTAAGAATTTTATTTACTTCAAAAAAATGAAAATGAGAACCTACCTGGACAGGTCTGTCTCCTGAATTTATTACTTTTATTTTTATTGTTTTTCTGTTGTCATTTAATATTATTTCTTTATCTGAATAAAAAACTTCTCCAGGAATCATATCTATAATCTCTCCCTCTCTGCAAAAATTCTCTTATTTTATTGGATCATGAACAGTAACCAACTTAGTTCCATCTTTAAATGTAGCTTCAATCTGAACATCATGAATCATTTCAGGAACACCTTCCATGACATCCTCTCTTGAAAGAAGTTTTGTTCCCATATTCATAAGTTCAGTAACAGAGTGTCCATCACGAGCAAGCTCTAAAAGTTCCGAACTTATATATGCAACAGCTTCCACATAATTCAATTTCAATCCTCTATTTTTTCTTTTTGCTGCAAGCTCCCCAGCAAAATGAAGCATTAATTTTTCCTGCTCCTTTGGAGTCAGCCTCATAAATATCACTTTCCTTTCAAATATGCAAAAAAAGTCTATAACAACCTAAAGGTTGTTATAGACTTCGTTGCCTAAAAATATTTATTTTTATTCTTTTATAATTGTATCATTTTTTTCATTTTCTATCAATGACTAAATAATTTTCACTTTATATCTTTCTTTCAATTCTTTCATTTTTTCTTCATATTTTTCCTGCTGCTTCTCTGATGCAAGCTGATCCCTTAATTTATCTTTAACTTCTTCTATTTCAATAATTCTTGGCTTTGTTTTTTCTTCTATTTTTATAATATGATAACCGAACTGCGTTTTTACTGGTTCGCTTATAACATTCAAATTCAAATTAAATGCAACATCCTCAAATTCCTGAACCATCATTCCTCTTTTCACTATACCAAGACTTCCTTCTCTCTCTTTTGATGGACATATTGAATATTTTTTTGCAGCATCTTCAAATGAAATTATTCCATTTAGTATATCTTCTCTTATTCTTTTAATATCTTCTTCTTTCTCAACAAGAATATGTTTTGCTAAAACAGACTCTCCCTCAACAAATTTATCCTTATTGTCATCATATGTTTTTTGAATATCTTCATTTGTTATATTTATTTCTGAAAACATTTTTCCCATTACAATCTGAGTAAGGAGCTGTTCCTCTAACTCTTCAACTTTTCTTTTAAATTCCTCACTTTCATGAATCTTCTTTTCTTTTGCATACCTACTCATAAGCATAAACCCTATTTTTTGTTCAAGAAGCTGATTCATTCCTTGTTCAGTTTCAAAATATATTCTCTTATTTACTGGATATCTCTCTATTATTCTCTTTAAATCACTCTCTTTTATTTCAATATCATCAACTATTGCAAGTATTTTATCATCCATAAATATATCTCCTTCACATATCTATAATTTATATATAGTAATGCTTGCTTACTAATAATTAATCCTTTTTTTAAAGAATATGAAATACAATTAATACTCTTCTTTAAAATTTTTAATTAATTTAATCTCAGCATTATACCATATACATACTATATTTTAATTTTTTCTATATTAAACTTCGATTTAAACGAATTTGTTTTCAAATTTAACCAATTTCATTGTCTATCTTTAAATATCTCAAATAAACATTTCTTACTGAAAATTTATTTTTAGTTCTGATTGTTCTTAATAAATTTTTTACACCTGTAAAATAAGTCAGGGCGCAGACTATAAAGCATGCACCCTATAACTATAGTTTCACTTTATAGTGAAACATATTGATAATGTCTAATTTCCAAATCTTCCTCCAGTTGTTGGGTATCCATATATAGAACCATCTTTAATCTTTATGTCATCTTCCCAAGGCAAATGATATTTTCCTGCTGCAAGATCTTTAATATATGTTAAGCCTGCATCACTTTCTCCACCTGGTTTAGCAACATATCCTCTATGTCCTAAGTTGTATATATTATTTTCTAATCCCCAGCTTCTTCTAGCTGCATCTGCAAGACCTGGATAAATTTCTCCAGTGACAATTTCCCAAGGATTTCTCTGACCTTGTACAAGAGTTGTACCATCAAAGTTACAAATCTGGCCTTCACCAAAGTAATAAAATACTCCATCATACCCTGCAAGGTTAACTGCTACTGTATACATAAGATTTTGCCATGCATTTGATCTATTAGTTAATATCCATTGGTCATTAACCTGAGTACTGTATCCTGAAATTCTTATATATACATTACATCCCTTATAAGCTGCTTCTCTAGCAAGTTCTGGAATCATACCATCATGACAGATACATACTGATAATTTGCTTCCAGCAGGTCCATCACAAACTGGCATTCCTAAATCTCCAGGATACCAAGGTTCTATTGGATTCCAAGGGAATAACTTACGATATTTTAAAATTATTTCTCCTTCTGGATTTATTATTATTGCTGTGTTATAAGGGTTTTTATTTGGATCTGGATTTCTTTCCATTATAGAGAATACTCCATAAACTCCTGCTTCTTTACATGCTTTACCAAATATCTCTGTTTCTTTACCTGGAACATCGCATAAAAATTCATCTGTAAGCCATTTTGCTGTATTTAATCCTTGTGTACTGTATTCAGGGAAAATGATAAGTTCAAGTCCTGGATATCCTGCTTTTGTAGCATGTATTGTTCTTACAATGCTTTCAATCTGCTTATCAATATCTGCCCTTGAATTTACAACTGGTGCAGGAAACTGCACTGCTGCTACTAAAAATCCTTGTTCTGGTTTACTCATACTTCCTATACTTCCCATAATTAATTCCTCCTTAAATTTAAAACAATATATTTTTATTTTTCTTATTTTTATATAATTAATGGCAAAGACATACAATATAAAATTTCTATTTTATATGACGTCTTTGCCATAATATTCATTACATAGTTAATGTACCTTAATTTACCATTAAATTAATATCGTTCTATTACTTTAACATACATATTATTCGTTTCTATATGCCTTTACTTATTGTATATGTTCTAAGCACTGGTGATACAAATATTTTTCCATCACCAGGATTTCCTGTTGAATTTACATCCATAATTGTTTTTACAACTTTCTCTGCTTCAGAATCTTCTACTACAATAAGCATTTCTCTCTTATGCATAAGATTGGTCTTCATTATTGAATTATCAGGCATAACTACTGTCAGCGGTTCTTTTCCTTTTCCCCTTACCTGACGCCCTGTATATCCAGAAATTCCTACATCAAGAAGTGCCTTTTTGGTCTCCTGAACTTTTTCAGGTCTTATAAGAGCCAATATTTCTTTCATAAAGATACACCTCCTATAAACCTTCAGTCATAGAACTTATTGTATATGCCTTTTCAACAGGACTTACAAAAATTCTTCCATCACCTATATTTCCATTTTCACCTGTTCGCGCATTTTTCATTATAGTTTTTACAACTACATCTTCATCATTATCATTTACAATCATAATCAGCATAGTTTTTGGAAGTTCATCATAAAACACTGATCCTACAGTGATACCTTTCTGCTTTCCTCTTCCATACACATCCATTTCAGTTACTGCTGAATAGCCTTCCTTAGCCAATTCTGTAAGAACTATTCCTACTCTTTCAGGCCTTATTATAGATCTGATCATCAACATAATTTTCCCCTCCAGACTTTTCAAATTTCCAATTATTATTTATAAACAAATATTTCATCATCCATAGTTCCAATAAATATAATGTCAATATGTTTATCTAATCTTTTTAATACTAACAATCACTATTTTTATAATGAAAGTAAAGATTGTAATGCTTTTTTATCTAGAGTTTCAGTCTCTCCACTCATGACAATCTTTCCTTTTTCCATTACATAACACTCATCTGCAATTTCAAGTACAAATTCCAAATATTGTTCAACTATTAAAACTGCCATCTTTTCTTTAAGTTTAATTATTACTTTTCCAATATCCTGAATTATTGAAGGCTGAATTCCTTCTGTAGGTTCATCTAAGATAAGAACTTTTGGTTCTGAAATTACAGCTCTTGCAATTGCAAGCTGCTGCTGTTGTCCACCTGATAAGTCTCCACCTTTACGATCTAGAAATTCCTTTAATATTGGAAAAGTTTCAAATATATGCTCTGGTATTTTAGTTACATTTTTATTTGCTTCCATACCAAGCAATATATTTTCCCTTACTGTAAGCTGTGGGAATATTTCACGTCCCTGTGGAACATATCCAATCCCAGATTTTGCTCTGGCATAAGTTGGCTTTTTAAAAATACTTTCTCCATCAACTGATATATCTCCTGATGGTGTTTGTACTAATCCCATAATTGATTTTAATGTAGTAGATTTTCCAACTCCATTTCTACCTACAAGACATGTAACCTTACCCTTTTCAGCTTTAAGAGAAACTCCATGTAAAACCTTACTTCCGTTATATGCTGCTGTTATATTATCTAACTGTAACATTCTATTCACCTCCCCTTCCTAAATAAACATCAATAACCTGCTGATTATTCTGGACTTCATCTATAGTTCCTTCACAAAGTATAGCTCCTTCATGTAATACAGTAACACTTGTTGAAACATCTTTTACAAATTTCATATCATGTTCAACGACTATTATTGAACAATCTTTTTGAATTATCCTTAAAAGTTCTGCTGTTCTTTCAGTCTCTCTTCTTCCCATACCAGCAACTGGTTCATCAAGAAGCATTAATTTAGGTTGAAGAACACATAACATACTTATTTCAAGCCATTGTTTTTGACCATGTGAAAGAATTGAAGGATATTCATTTCTATATTCATACAATCCAACAAATTTAAGTGCATCATCAATACGTTCATAATCTTCTTTTGATAACTTTCCAAATATTGAAGAAAACAATCCATGATTTTTAGCTACTGCAAGTTCCATGTTTTCCATAATTGTTATTCCCATAAATATGCTTGGAGCTTGAAACTTACGTCCTATTCCAAGTTCAACTATTTTATGCTCCTTTATCTTAGGAATACTGCACTCCTTATCATTATTTCTATATATAATATCTCCATTTGATAGCTTATTTTTACCACATATAGCATCAAGTAACGTTGTCTTTCCAGCTCCATTTGGTCCTATAAAAAACCTTATTTCATTTTCACCTACTGAAGTTGTAACATTCTTTACTGCTTTAAAATTTCCAAATGTTATACTTGCGTCTTTAATTTCAAGTATAGGTTTCTTTGCAACTTTTATTTCTGCCATTGTGCTCCCTCCAATCATTTATTATTTTCATACGGTTCAAATACAATAACATTTGATTTTATCAATTCAAAATTTGTCCACCTTTGTTATTCATCATATCCTCATTTTCATCTTTCTGAAATTCTGCTGGGGCATCATCTTTAATCTTTCCAAATCTTGCTTTAATTCTTTTTGGAACATCTTTTAATGAAATGAGTCCATTTGGTAAGAATAGAATTGAAACAATGAATATTACTCCTAAGAAATATGACCATACTTCAGGAAAACTTTCACTTATAAGGCTCTTACAAGTATTTGTAAGTAATGCACCTAAAATAGGTCCTACTAATGTACCTTTACCACCAATTGCTGCCCATATTACCATTTCAATTGAAGGAGAAATATTTACATCATAAGGTGATATTATTCCAACCTGTGGTACATATAATGCTCCTGCAATTCCTGCAAGTGCTGCTGATAAACAATAAACAAAAACTTTATATACTGCTGGATTATATCCTGTAAAACGTGCTCTGTTTTCTGAATCTCTTATTGCTATTAATACCTTACCAACTCTTCTATTTACAAGAATGCTGCATATTATGAATGCTCCTAATAAGAATAAAAATGTAACATAAAATAGTACTAATTTAGTCATTGGAGAATTAACTGATTTTCCAAATATACTTGTGAAATTTGTAAGACCATTTGAACCTCCAAAGTATTCCTGCATACCTATTAATAAAGTTGCAAGTGCTGCTGATAAAGCTTGAGATAATATTGAAAAATATACACCTTTAATTCTATTGATAAATGTAAGATATCCTATTACTGCTGCAAGCAATACTGGAATCAAAACTACCAGAATAAGCGAAACTGCTGTACTCTTAAATGGTGCCCAGAATACTGGAAGTTCTGTTATACCACTCCAGCCCATAAAATCTGGAAGAGCTCCATTTGATGCTTCGAGTTTTAAATGCATTGCCATACAGTAGGCTCCAAGACCAAAGTAAACACCATGTCCCAGACTTAATATTCCTGTATATCCCCAAATCATATCTATTCCAATTACTATTAATGCAAAACACATATATTTTCCTAACAAATTAGTTCTGAAAGAAGACATATATAATGGTGCTGTTGCTAAAAATAGAAATATTAATGTTGCTAAAATAGTTTTTCCTGAAATCTTTTTACTTTTCTTCTTCTGAACTGTAACAGTACCTTCCATAACTCTGCACCTCCATAAATTTTAAAATCTAACGTTCTGCTATCTTTACAATTAATCATCAAGGGCACGATTACTTATTGTAAATATTCCCTTAGGCTTAAATTGTAAGATTATTATTACAACTGTGAAAATCAAAACTTTTCCAAGTGATGCACTTGTAAAATATTCAAATGTTGATCCACCAAGTCCCATTACTCCTGAACCTACAATGCATCCTACAATTCTTCCTACTCCACCTACAACTACTGTCATAAATGTATCGACTATATAAGTAGAACCTATTGTTGGTCCAACTGGTCCAAGAAATGTTATAGCAGCTCCTGCAATTCCTGCAAAGCCTGAACCTATTGCAAATGTACCAGCATCAATTAAACTTGTATTAACACCAAGACTTGCTGCCATTGGTCTGTTCTGCATTACAGCTCTTACATTTCTTCCCTGTTTAGTTCTATACATAAGATATGCTATAAGTGTTACACATACTAGTGAAAGAAATAATATAAACAATCTCTTATATGAAAGTGATAGTGTCTGTGTTATTACTAAATTCTTATCTAAAAATGGAGGGCAATCAACACTTACATTTGATGTACCAAAAATACTTCTAGCAAGCTGCTGTAATACAAGACTTACGCCCCATGTTACTAAGAGACTGTCTAAAACTCTTCCATAAAGATGTTTTATTATAACTCTTTCTAAAATAAGACCAAATAATGCTGATACTATAAACGATGCTATAAGGGCTACAAAGAAATATCCTCCAAATATTGAACTTGGCATATATGCTTTAAAAATATTCTGTACTACATATGTAGTATAAGCACCAATCATTATAAATTCGCCATGAGCCATATTTATGATTCCCATAAGACCAAATGTAATTGCAAGTCCTAATGAAGCTAACAATAAAATCGAACTGATACTTAAACCGTTAAATAATTGCATTAAAAAATTTTCCATACAGCTCTCCCTGCCTTTCTCTTTTAAATTGACAATTGATAATTGACATTAAATTTGAAACAATATGACTTATCCCCTATCAACTATCAACTAATTAAAAAATGGTACCTATCTATTTTTCAAAGCTTTTTCTTTTAAAACTTCAAGACAGGTACCACATTGTACTTAAATATTAACTTATCTTTAAATTTACTAACTATTTTGACCTAAACCAGCTGCTTCTGCCCAGTCATATCCTTTTAACCATGGATCTGGTTCAACTCTATCATCAGTCTGCCATAATATATCAACCTGACCTTCTGAATTACATTTACCAACTAAAACCTTCTGTAATGTATGATGTGTATCGCCCTTCGCAATTGTAACCAATCCTTCTGGTGCTTGGAATTCAACATCACCACTTTCACATGCTTTTATAACATCTTCAACATTAAATGAACCTGCTTTTTCACAAGCTGCTGCCCATAAGTAAACACCTTCATATGCATTTTCAATTGGATCTCCAGTAACTCTGTCATCACCATATAATTTCTTAAATTTTTCAACAAATGTCTTATTTTCTGGAGTATCTAAAGTTTGGAAATAGTTCCATGCAAATAAATGACCATCTGCATATTGTGCACCCATACCACGTATATCTTCTTCATAACAACTGAAAGACATTGTTTGAATCTTATCTGGGCTAAGACCAGAATCCTTATATTGTTTAAAGAATGCAACGTTTGAATCACCATTTATTGTATTAATTATTACATCAGGATCTGTCTGTTGAATTTTTGTAATTACTGTACTTAAATCAGTATGTCCAAGTGGAATGTATTCTTCACCAACAATATCAAAATTGTATGAAGGCTGCATTGCCTTTATTATAGTGTTTGTAGTTCTTGGATATACATAATCGGAACCCATTAAGAATACCTTTAATTTATTTCCATCTTTAGGTTTTATATTATTCTGAATATAATCTATTGCTGGAATTGCCTGTTGATTAGGACATGGAGCTGTATACATAATATTATGTGAAGATTCTAATCCTTCATACTGAACAGGGTACCATAAAAGTCCATTATTTCCTTCAAATATAGGAAGAACTGCTTTACGGCTTGCAGATGTCCAGCATCCAAAAACTGTTGCAACATTATCTTTAGTCAAAAGTTTTGTTGCTTTTTCAGCAAATATTGCTGAATCGGATGCACCATCCTCAGTAACATATTCAATCTTTTTACCAAGTACTCCGCCTTTTTCATTTATTTCATCAATTGCCATCTTTGTTGCATCGATCATTGGCATTTCAGCCATTGCCATTGTTCCACTCATTGAATGAAGAATACCTACCTTAACAGTATCACCACTGTCTGCTGCTGAGCTTTCTCCGCCACCAGTTGCACTTGATAATGCTGAACCACCGCAGCCCATACATGCAATTGATAATGCAGCAGTTAAAGTTAAAGCCCCTAATTTCTTAAAAAAATTTCTTTTACTCATTATTACCACTCCTTCTTATTTTTCTAACAAAAAAGACGCTTTTCATAAGTTATAAATCTTATAACATTATCAAAAGCGCCTTTACTTTCTTACTTATTTATTTGTTTTATTTTTGTTATTTGGTATGTTTATATAATATAGTATTTCAACTATAGTAAAAACCATATAAATCCGTTTTTTTCCTATACTTTTCCGTTGTAAACAATTAAATATCAGTACTTTGTCTTATTTTTCTATTTTCTTTCTATATTGGCTAGGGGTTTGTCCAATATATTTCTTAAAGAGTTTTGTGAAATAATCAACTGTAGAATATCCCATAGCATCACTTATCTCATATATTTTCTTACTTGTATCATGAAGCATTTTCTTTGCATACTCCATTTTCATAAAAGTACAATACTCTATAAGTGTCATATCCATTACAGCTTTAAACTGTTTTCCTATATAATCTTTACTCAACTCTAATTTATCAGAAACAACTTCTATAATATTATTACTCTCTATATTTTCAGCAATAATAGTACATATCCTATTTATCACGTTATCATATTTATAAAGCATATATTTTTCTGAAATATACTTCATTATCTTCAATACATCTACTGCTTCAAATTCCGAATTTTTTTCTGAAAATATATTATCCAGATTTGAAACATAATTAAGCCATGAAAATGAAGAAAGCATTCCTTCCCATATTCTTTCTAGTATTTCCTTAATAATTGATGGATATATCTGTTTATTTTCAATCCCCATTGTATCAACATATTCATAAAAGCTTTGAAGCATAGTTTCTGGATAAAATTTATCCCTTATTATACTATCTGTCCATAATTTGATATTTTCTTTAGAAATTACATACATTTTGTCCTTGGAACTTTTATTATCATATTTTTCTATAAGCATTTTTTCTAATTTATCAAGAACTTTTCTTAACTCATCTTCTTTTAACGGTTTTATTACATAATCAACTGCTCCAAGCTGAAGCCCCCTTTTAGCATATTCAAATTCACTATAAGTACTTACAAGAACAACAAATACATCAATATTACGTTCTCTTATAAGTTCAAGGAGTTCAATCCCATCTATAATTGGCATTCTTATATCTGTTATTACAACATCAAAATCATAATTTTCAAGAAACTCTAATGCTTCCTGTCCATTTTTAGCTTGTTTTGTAATTCTAAATCCACTATTATTCCATACTTTCATCTTTGATACTATATATCTAAGAC
>NZ_CAKVKB010000028.1 GCF_934754915.1 uncultured Clostridium sp. | reverse complement strand
GAAAAAGTCTAATTTACCTAATTATCACATTAACCATAACACTAAGGAAGATACTGTTTTATTAAGCGCTTACAAAACACAAGCAGCTTTTTAGGAAAATCTTCAGTTATTCTTATGATTTTTTCTTTTATAGCAGCAATATTCTTTATTGTTATATATGGTTTCTTAAGAAAAATGTAATTTGAAAATCAAAAATAAATACACTGAATTTTGATCATCCAGTGTATTTATTTAATATCTGTTATTCTTTTTTAATAATAAAAAACTTCAAATTCAATCTTTGAAAACAGCAATACATACCATTCTAATAGTATGTGATTACAGATGTACCAATTGATATATTATTATATATCGATTCAGCTAATGAATATGGAAGATTTACACAACCATGAGAACCATTAGTCTTATATATTTCTCCTCCAAAATTCCATCTCCAGTTTGCATCATGAAGTCCTATACTGTTGCCTATGAATGGCATCCAGAATGAAACAGGTGTTTGATAATTGTCTCCAACTAAAACAGCATCTTTTTGTTTATTTTTCAAAGTATATACTCCTGAAGGAGTAGCACATCCTGATTCACTCATATTTCCTGTAACTATATCTCCTTCAGCAACCACATATCCATTCTTATAGAACCACAAATATTGATTGCCCATATCTACTTCAACAAAAGTATCACCTAAATTGCTAAAATAACTTGCATAAGAATTTTGTGCAAATACAGGATTTTTAGATATATTATCTCCATTTTTGATATTTTGAATCAATGCCTCAGTTTCAGCTGCAGCATCTACATACCAGCTATGGTTATTTCCATTACTTCCACCACTTACAGGTATAGAATGTCCTAAAGATGATCTATAATTGCTGGCTATAGAATCAACATATTCTCTTACTTTTCCTTCAAGTATTGTTATATCATATTCACCATTGATATAAATCCAGTCTTTTATTGTTTCTCCATCAAGAACACTTCCATCTGTTCCATAATAATAAGATATTTTTGATGAAACATATTTGTTAAGAATTTTCTGTGCATCTATAACTTTTTGTGAAGAATCTAAATATTTAGGATCTTTATAGCATTTTGCAGCATTTAAATCTAACTTAGTTTTTCCACTTTTTATTGCACTCACAATATTATTGTATAGAATATCCTTATCAATTTCTGTTCCATAAATTTCTTTCCTAATCACATATTGATTTCCTGCATATTCAAGCTTTGCATTCTTTGACTCAATTATATTTTTTTCATCAAAACATGAAAGTTTATTTATAGCATTCTTTAATAAGTCATCTTGAAAAGTAACTTCTTTAGATTGATTGTTTACATACCTCAATCCTATTTCAGAACCCTTTATTTTTTCTCTTATGTTTCCTCTTTCAATCAATGTAAGAACATAATCATTTTTAGTACTTTTAGATTCAGATGTTGAAATAACAGTCTTTACATCTTCATTTTCAAAATCATCAGCATAAGCAGCAAAACAGTTAAAAAATAAATTACCGCATATAATACTTAACCCAAAAAGAAGCACTGTAAAAAACTTAAAAGATTCTGATTTAACATTTTTGTTTACTATCATTTTAAATTTATCCCCCCTCCTATTAAATTGCGTACAGTATAAGATATTCTATATTTTCATCAAATTTCCTCTAATCTTCTATATTTATTTTTTAATAGTGATACAGAATTAAAATTGAGTTTAATAGAATTACCTTATTTCAATATTTCCTTTTCCTTTATATTTTTTTTATTATTTAATACTACATTTTTTGTATTATTTTCAGATACCTCTATATTAACAAAGTCCAAAGACTTAAAGAACTTTCCAGGTCTGTTATACTTAGAATTTTTCATATAATCTCTTCCTGATACTTCTACCAACTTCTTATGAATATTCCCGAGCTCTATTTTCCCATTATTTTCATTAATTATTTTTATTATGCTATTTTTTAATCCTTCATCATTTATAATCACATTTCTTTCTGTCCTGGGTTCATATATACATACTTTTTGTCCATTTATAATAAGATTATCAATATGAGCTAATAATTTAGAAAATTTACTATATCCATAATTTCTCGAGTCAAAATCAGGATATCTTTTTGTAAGTCTACTTCCAAGTTCCCCCATATTCATTGCTAAATCACTATCTGAATTTTCGTTTATTATCTTAAATATAGCCTTTTTTATTGTATTGATGCTTGTCATTGTCTTTTTCTTTTTCTCTTCATTTTTCTTTATGACTATATGCTGATTTTTATCTTCACTTCCATCAGCTGTAGCTACTTTTTCTAAATCTGAGTTTTCATTATATAATATATTATTTTTATCACTTTTAACAAGAACATCAAGATATTTAAACTGGTTACATGCATGGACAAATGGTTCTGGTGTTTTTTCTTCTCCCATCCCAATAACAGTCATCCCTGATTCTCTCAGTCTTGCTGCAAGTCTTGTAAAATCACTATCACTGGATACTATACAAAAACCTTCTACATTATTTGAATACAATATATCCATTGCATCTATGATTAATGCTGAATCTGTAGAATTTTTTCCTGTTGTATAAGCATACTGCTGTATAGGCGTAAGTGACTTCTTTAAAAGAACATCTTTCCACATTGAATTATTCGTTTTCGTCCAATCCGCATAAATTCTTTTGTAAGTAGCTATTCCATAATTAGATATTTCATCTAATATATATTCAATATATTTAGCTGAAACATTTTCAGCATCTATCAAAATAGCAAAACGTTTTTCTTCCATATATCCCCTTCCCCTTTTCATCATTTATCCATTTAATTATAATTATACCATATTGTTTTTAAAAAATATTATTGTGCAATAAAAAATACAGATAGATTATTTAAAATCCATCTGCATTTAACTAAATCTATTTTTTGCTTTTTATTAAGATATCTCCTGCTTTTAATTTTGTATCGCATTGTATTGAAAAAATCATTTGAGGTACATTAGCACTTTCTATGCTTTCTCCATTTTCTTTTCTCATGTCCTTTAAATTTATTATTTGATTTTCGCCCTCTATTTCTAACACTTCAACATCAGCACCATTTAAAACTTTATTTTTCTGAGTTATTATTGCGATTTTATTTTCTTCATCGTATTCCTTTACTACACCTACAATATCATAACTTTGAATATATGTGGCACTTCCATAAGTCTGTTTTACTTCATCGTCAAAATAAAATCCAGTTGTAAACGGTCTGTGGCTTGGTTTTACAAGATACTCCATCCATTCTGGATTAAACTTATAATTTTCTGGATCTTTTATATAAGTATCAATTGCCTGTCTATATGCTTTTACCACAGATGCAACATAATAAACGCTCTTCATTCTTCCTTCAATTTTAAATGAATCAATTCCACATTCCATAAGTTCTGGAATATGTTCTATCATGCATAAATCCTTTGAATTCATTATATGTACTCCATGTGGCTCTATCTCTATTTTGCTTTCATCATCAACAACTTTAATTTTCTGAGAAGGATCTTTACAAAAATTCGTATTTTCTCCTAATATATCTATGTTATTCGAAATTTCTGTCATAGTACCATTATCATCTTCTTCATATAAATGATATTTATATCTGCATGGCTGAGCACATGCTCCCCTATTCGAATCTCTTCCTGTCAGATAATTTGAAAGCATACATTTTCCTGAAAATCCCATGCACATTGCCCCATGAACAAAAGCTTCTATTTCACATGTATCTGGAAGTTCTCTTCTTAATTCCTTCAATTCATCATATGTCATTTCTCTTGCAGTAACTACTCTTTTAACTCCCATCTTATGCCAAAATTTAGCTGTTTCATAATTGAGACAATTAGCTTGTGTACTTAAGTGTATTTCAAGTTCTGGAACTGTATTTTTTACAATTGTCATCATTCCAGGATCTGATACAAGAACTGCATCTACATTAAGCTCATATAATTCCCTTATATAACTTTCTATCCCATTTAAATCACTGTCATGAGGTATTATATTTAAAGTCACATAAACCTTCTTGCCTCGTGCATGTGCAAATTCAACACCTTCTTTTAATTGCTCATTTGTAAAATTATTTGCAAAAGCTCTAAGATTCAGTTTACTTCCTCCTAAATAAACAGCATCTGCTCCAAATGTTATTGCTGTTTTTAGTTTCTCCAGATTACCTGCTGGAGCTAAAAGTTCGGGTTTTTTCATAAGTAATCTTTAGCAGAAAATACCATAGTGTTTTCTGCTAAATTCACCACCTTTCAATATATCATATACTATAATCATATCTCTCTAACTTACTAATATAGTATAATATAGACTTTAAAAAAAGTATACTGCTATTAATTTCTATATTTTTCTTTAAAATATAAATAATTATAATAACTTATCAGATTTTTTTTACCCTCTTCTGATAATTTTGAAATATCCAAAGTATTATCAATATCATTTTCTAAATCATTTATAGAAGCAAAAAACATATTCTTATTGTGCTTATTTAAAAAATATGTTGATATTGTACTTGTAAACATAGTAAGAAATCCTATTCCAGTAAACATAAGCATGCATGCTGCAATTCTTCCTCCTTGCGTCAGGACTGTTATATCTCCATATCCAACAGTAGAAACTGTAACTATGCTCCACCATAA
Source organism: uncultured Clostridium sp. (assembly GCF_934754915.1). Lineage (GTDB taxonomy): Bacteria > Bacillota > Clostridia > Clostridiales > Clostridiaceae > Clostridium. The sequence continues at coordinate 31,274 of NZ_CAKVKB010000028.1, read as the reverse complement.
TGAATCTCCATAAGTATTTATGTTTGGGTTACTTGGTGATTCAATAAAATATATTCCTATGGATGCAATAAATATAATAAGTATTGTAATTCCAAATGCATATATAAAATTATTTGTAAAAAGAATTTCTCTCAAATTGCCTATTACTCTTAAAAAATAAGTAAATACTCTTGCAATTTTAAAAAGACTTATATATTTTGAATGAGCAAACAGCCCAAAAGGAAATATTGCTATAAGATCAATAATATTATTAATAAAAAATTTCTTTTTATTTTTTGATATAATCATCCTTATACAGTAATCTGCTGCAAATATAATATATATGCAATGATTTATAATATTTATATAGTATTCTTCTTTTTCAGTAACAACATCAGAAAATTCTATCATTATTACAAAAACAGCTATTACTGCCATAATTCCTGCTATCAAATCATAAATAAATTCTGCTTTCTCATTTTGTGTAAATTCAAGATCCTTCAATCTCTATTTCCTCCAATATCAGCTGGATTTCTTAAAAGCTTTCTTTAATTTTTTTAGCTCTTCCAAGCTTCTATCCCTCATATCAGAAGAAACCTTTTTAATTCTTTCATCTTCATTATATCTGTCAAATAATTCTGTTACTTCTATTAAAACTTCATGTTGTTTTATGGATGACCTTAAAAAAATTTTTTCAATATTTTCATCTTCATGTCTACATTCAAGACTTAAAATCATTTTATTATATATTCTTTTATATTTTTCAATATACTCATCTTCATTACTTTTAGAAGTACTATCTTTTTTATTTACATAAACACGACTTTCTTCAAGTTCATTATTGCATTCCATTGAACCTTTGATTAATTTTTTTGATGTTCTTCTTACATTTTCATCATCGCTAAATTTTATAATATTTTCTGCCATATATTTCTGGATAGCATTTAAATAAATTATTTCTTCAATAAAATCCTTTTCTACATTTCCCTTTTTTTGTATATCTTCACTATGCTCTTTTATAGATTTTAACATTTCCGAATGATTATCCATAAATTCCTTATTCTGAGCCTTTCCTGATGCATATACATTTAATGAACAAACAAAAAATAGAATGACTGTTATTATTGTATTTAAAATTTTTTTTACATTCATGATTTGTCTGCTGAAAGTTCAACTTCCAACAGATTTCACCTCCTAAATTATTTATTATAATTTAGTCTTTATAAATCATACTTTTTTTATTCATTGCTAAAGAGAATATATAAATATCATCTCATTGTATTCTTATATCTAAAATTCTAAATAAAATAAACTATGCATAATTTTCTTCCAAATTTTTTAACCTGTTCATGATCTGGAAGCCATACATCAATAATATAAGTTCCATCATCCTTAACCTTTACAGCTCCTCCCCTGTCTTCTACATCAAAAATACAATCAGGTTTATAATATTCAAGCTGCGGAATATAAATTCTGCTTCCAAGAGGTATTTCCTTAGGTGCTGCAACGACTCCTTTCCTTGTTTTAGTCTGCATTGCAGTTTCTGATCCCCATATCTCAGAACAAATTTCACAATTACAATAAGCTGTAAGCTCTACTCTTAACGGTATCGGTATGTTTTTAAAAATCTTACTTATTATAGAATCTTCTGTTTCTTCATATGCCTTATTAGGTGGCTTGTCATCATATTCTTCTACATATTCTCCATTTATATATCCTTCAATATTGTCTTCATATTTTATATAATACCAATCATCTTTTTTATCTAAAATATCAAAAGTCATTCCTTCATATAACACATATATAGCTTCACTATTAATATTATTGTCCTTTCTTATTGCTAAATTAGAATCCACTCCAACAACTTGTCCATGTTTCTTGAAACTCTCTTCTTCTTTAGGAAAATCTATATCTTCTTCTTGTATATATTCAGTATTTCCATTTTGTAAATTCACAAAGCAATACGCTCCAAAACCGCCTATTGCAATAGCTATACATATAGATGAAAAATATATTATGTATTCAATTCTCGACAACCAATCACTTCCTTCTTTTATAAAAAAATCTGCTTCGCAGCCTGTGTGTTTCCGCCTCTTTCCAAAGTTATCCACAGATTGTTCGAAAATATAATTTCCTATAGAATAAAAAAATAAAAAGGCAGACCAGCTTCGTCTAATCCACCCTTTTATTATGTCTATGTTTTCTAATATCTAATTGTCAGATATAAGTTATAATGTACATTTTCAATTTATACTGAATTCGTGATATAATCTTTTGACCAATTTATGTATTTTAATAATATCTTATATCATTTCAAAAATCAGTATTTTTATTAAGGTTTCAAATTTTTATACCGTCCAATATATAATACTATCAGCAAATTCATTTTCGGTACCATAATTTTCTTTTTAAATCAAAAACATACATAATAATATAAGAAAATCAATATAAAATCTTTAATTACATATTGTAACTACCTCTCTACATTCCAAACATTGTATTTTTCATGTATCAAATAGATTTTAAATATAATTTTAATATTTCCATATATATAATCATAAAATCATTTAAAATTCTATAGCTTGTCTGCAATTGTTCCTAATAAGTGAGCTGTTGAATTTAATTCTTCAATAGACGCAGTTATCTGTTGCAATGCAGCTGATTGATTTTGAGAAATTTCATTTGTACTATTTAAATTATCATCTATGCTTGAAATAGATGTAGATATAGATTTTATAATTGTATCTATCTTATTTATAGATTCTTTAGTTGTATTTGAAAGTTTTCTTATTTCTTGAGCAACTACAGCAAATCCTTTACCAGAATCACTCTTGCAGCTTCAATTGAGGCATTTAATCCTAAAAGATTTGTCTGTTTAGATATATCTTGTATAATACCTACAATTTCATCACTATTTTTTGCTTTCTGGTTTGTTTCATTTGTTTCTTTTAGAAGCTGTGTATTCCTTTCTGCTAATTGCTGTACTCCAGTAGCAACTTCACTAATTCCTGCTGAAATTTGAGAAAGTGATTCTACTAAGTTTTTTGTTATTGTTTTTATTTCGTCTTTTACATTTACATTATTATCTAATTCGTTACTCATAATTTTCCCCCTCTACATCACACCTCATTCATAAATACATCTATATATAAACATATTAATGAATTTTTTTCTGAATTTATTAGTTGTAACACAATTAATTATAACATTATATTTTTTTTGTGTAAATAATTATGAATACGTTATTAGCACTATATATTCATATTAAGGAAATCTATAACAGCCTGTAAGAATAATGCAGTTCCTTTATATAAAACAGAATCATCAAGCATAAACTTTGAATTATGAACAGGATACACTATTCCGTCATCAAAAGCCTGTGGATTATGCAATAAGAAATAACATCCTGGAACTTTTTCAAAAAAGAAACCTGCATCTTCTGCCTCCATATTATAATCACTTAAAATATGAATTTTGTCTTTTCCTACAATTTTTTCTGCTGATTTTACAAATTTCTCTACCATTTCCTTATCATTAGTAACTCCAGGACATCCTCCATCAAAATCCAATTTATAATCAACTCTCATAATTTTACACATACCATCTATAACTTCACTAACTCTCTTCAAAACATATCTTCTTATTTCTGAATTTGTATTTCTAATAGTTCCTTTAATTTCTACTATATCTGGGATTATATTATTAGAATCTCTTCCTCCCTGAACACTTGTAAAACTTATTACTACAGGAATTTTAGCATCAATTTCTCTTGTTAATATATACTGAACATTATTTATTATCAAAGTTGCTGCTGATATGGGATCCATACATAAATGAGGAGTAGAAGCATGCCCCCCAACACCCTTTATTGTGAGATTTATAGGATCTTCAGATGCCCACATATCACCATACCTTACAATAACATCTCCATTTTTATATTCACCTTTACTGTTATCTGTATGAAGAGCAATTATTGCATCAACTTTAGGATTTTCTAAAACATTATCTCTAATCATTGCAATTGCTCCACCTGGTCCACATTCTTCACATGGCTGAAATATAAGTTTTACTTTTCCATGTAATTCATCTTCATGTTTTTTTAGTAATTCGGCAAGCCCTAATAGTATTGCAGTATGTGCATCATGACCACATGCATGCATATTCCCATTTTCAGATTTAAAATCAAGATTTGTTTCTTCCTTTATTGGAAGCGCATCCATATCAGCTCTTACCGCTATAGTCTTTCCTTCCTTTTTTCCAAGCACAGCACAGATACCTGAATGACTGCTATAAGATGTGTAATCAATTTTTAAATCTTCTAGCACTTTCCTGACATATTGCACAGTATTTGGCAGAATCATGCCTGTCTCAGGAATCTTATGGAGTTTCCTTCTATGCTTTATAATTTTATCTTTAATTTCTAAACATTCCTTAATTATATCCATCTCTTTCTCCTTATCAATACAATACATATATTCCAATTAACAATGTACAATGGACAATAAAGAGTGAAATCTTTTCAAGATTTCTTTAATTATCATATAGTTTTATTATTAGAACATATATCTTATATTTTTTTATTTTAAATTTTGCATCTTACATATTTAGTTTTTTTATTTCGCGACATATTTTTATGTAAATCTACTTCTTACAAGTTTAACAAAAATATTCACATTAGAAAAGATACTAATTTTTCTCAGATATATTTTCTAACTAATGAAATTGAATAATCATAAACATATAAAATGTTATTATTTCTTTTTCTTTTCTTTTATTATATTTTTTATAATTCTATGTATGAATCCCAGTATATATATTAATATTAATGCAATAATCAAATTTCTATGATTATTTATAATCTCTTTAATTTGCTCCAAAATAATTTTCTCCTCTAAAATATATTTAAACTTCATAATATTTTTAATTTTTCTCAATAGTGAAATAATATATAATAAAAAATAAGTTTAAAGAAAAACTTTTTTGATTAACTTTAAACTTATCTCATAGCCTTTATTTATTAAATTTTTCTTCCAATGCTTTTTTCCCACATTCTAATCCATGATTAGCACATCTTTTGTACCAGCTATAAGCACTGCTTAAATTTCTCATAACACCTTTACCTTTATAATACATTCCCGCCAAATTATATTCAGCATATGGATATCCTGATTCTGCTGCTTCTCTATACCATTTTACAGCTTCTTTATAATCGCGTCTTACGCCAAGACCTTTTTCATGCATATAGCCAATAGTATTTTGTGCTTTTTCATATCCTTGTTTTGCACTTTTTTCATACCATTTGAATGCTTCACAGCAATCTTCTTCTACTCCTTTTGAATGCATATACATTCCACCAAGATTATATTGTGCAAAATAATCTCCTTGATCAGCAGCTTTTTTATACCACTTAAACGCCTCAGAATAATCACATTCTACACCCTGTCCTTCTTCATACATACAGCCTAAATTACATTGTGCATTGATATTTCCTTTAATTGCAGCTTTTTTGTACCATTCTACTGTTTTTGAATAATTTTTTTCAACGCCATAACCACAATAATACATATCGCCCAAATTGTACATTGCTTCATCATAACCTGCAAAAGCAGCTTTCATATACCACTTTACAGCTTCTTCATAATTAACCTCAACACTTTCTCCATTGAAATATCTATCTCCCAATACATTCTGAGCTTTAACATTTCCTCTTATTGCATATTTTCTAAGACTTGCAGTGTCTATAAATTCAAATTCCACATCAGCCTCTTTATAAACATTTAATCTGCTGTCTAAAGATACCACTATACCTGCCAACCCAATTTCCCCCATCATAATTTACTTTTTAACTCAAATCCCTCAAATAGTTCTCTGTATATTTTATTCTATATTATCTTTATAACATAAATTTCTCCATTTGGCTATATTTAAATATATAAGATATATATATTTATAACAAATAGCAAACAGTATAGAAATGTTGTAAAAATCTTTATTAAAACATATAATTTTCTAATTAAGATTTTTCCCTGTATATTCCTCTATTCCTCCTGAAACATTGACTATATTATAACCTTCTTCAGCAAGCTGATATGCTGCCATGAGACTTCTTCTTCCACTTCTACATATAAAATAATATTCTTTATCCATATCTAAATATTCATCATAATTTTCAAGAAGTTCATTCATAGGTATATTTTTAGAATATCTTAAACTTTTTTCTTCATATTCATCTTCTTCTCTTATATCAATAAGATTTATCTTATCAATTATGCTATCCAGTTTATTTACATTAATATTTCTTACTTCACTCATTTGTCTATTCAATTACAATATACTTTCATATTAAAATATGACTATGACTTAAAAATTTATTTATCATTGTACATTGTAACTATCTCCTTTTTTGTTTTACTATTTTTATAATTTTCTATGGAAAATCAAAAAGGCTGCCAATATTGACAGCCCTTTATTATTTTCTATTCATATAAAGGATGTTTAGCACATAATGCATTGACTCTTGCTTTAAGTGCACTTAAATCTCCTTCTCTGTTCTTAATTGCTTCATCCATAATAGCTGCAATTTCAGCCATATCTTCTTTTACAAATCCTCTTGTAGTTACTGCTGCAGTACCTATTCTTATTCCTGAAGTTACAAATGGACTTCTTGTTTCATTTGGTACTGTATTTTTATTAGCAGTAATTCCTATTGAATCTAATAATTGTTCTGCTTCTTTTCCTGTAATATCTTTGTTGTTTAAATCAACTAAGAATACATGATTGTCTGTTCCTCCAGAAACAATTTTAAATCCTCTCTTCTTTAATTGTTCTGCAAGCTCTGCACAATTTGCAACTACATTTTTAGCATATTCCTTAAATTTAGGATCTAATGCTTCTTTGAAACATACAGCTTTAGCTGCAATTATATGTTCTAATGGTCCCCCTTGAATTCCTGGGAAGATGTTTTTATTTAAATCTTTAGCATATTTCTCTTTGCAAAGAATTAATCCACCTCTTGGTCCTCTTAAAGTCTTATGAGTTGTAGTAGTTACGAAATCACAATATGGAACTGGAGATGGGTGAACTCCTGCTGCAACTAAACCTGCAATATGAGCCATATCTACCATTAAATAAGCACCAACTTCATCTGCAATTTCTCTGAATTTGGCAAAATCAATAATTCTTGAATATGCACTTGCACCAGCAACAATTAGTTTTGGTTTATTTTCTAAAGCAATTTCTCTTACTTTATCATAATTAATCATTTCAGTTTCTGGATCTACGCCATAAGAAACGAAATTAAATAATCTTCCTGAAAAATTAACTGGAGAACCATGTGTTAAATGTCCACCATGACTTAAATCCATACCTAAAACTGTATCTCCTGGCTTTAATATAGTAAAATATACTGCCATATTAGCTTGAGAACCTGAATGTGGCTGTACATTAGCATGTTCTGCACCAAATAATTTTTTAGCTCTATCAATTGCTATTTGTTCTATTTCATCAACTACGTGGCATCCACCATAATATCTTTTTCCTGGATATCCTTCAGCATATTTATTAGTTAAATATGATCCCATAGCTTCCATTACAGCTTTACTTACTATATTTTCCGAAGCTATTAATTCAATTCCATTTCTTTGTCTGTCTAATTCTTTCTCAATTAGATCATAAATTTCTTTGTCTTCTCTTTGAATGTTTTCAAAATTCATTTTATAATCACCCCAACACATTACTTTATATAAGCATTAAACATATTTCTTTTTATCAGCTTATTTTTATATTTATTCCATCTTATAACTCAGCTGCTAAAAACAAATATTTATACTTAAATATAATCAAATTATATTATTTCTGGTTACGTTTATCAACATTTTTTTATCTTTCTTAAAAAACTTATTAGTTATTCTCTATATAATATAATAATCTCCCTATAATGACAATATTATTTATGCTATAATTCAGTTGACATAAAAAATAAATGTGAGGAATAGATTATGGATTTAGATAAATTACTAAATATTTCAACATTAGCAGGAAAAATACTACTAGAAAGTGGAGCTGAAACATATAGAGTTGAAGAAACTATAGTAAAGATAGGTCTTTCTTTTGGAGTAGATGAAGCTGAAAGCTTTGTAACACCTACTGGAATAATAACTTCCCTTACATATAATTCTGAAACTGTAACCATTGTAAGAAGGATAAAAAATAGAGGTGTTGATTTAAATAAAATAGATTTAATAAACAGTCTTTCGCGATATGTCCAAACAAATTCTATAACACTAGATCAATTAAATGATGCACTTATAAAAATTTCCGATGAAAACAGATATTCAATAGCAGTAACTCTCATTTCTTCATGTGCTGCTGCCGGCTGTTTTGCTCTTATGTTTGGTGGAAATATTAAAGACTTTTTTTCTGCATTTATAATTGGTGGATGCATAAAGATAATGACATTATTCTGTCAAAAACTTAATATAAATGATTTTTTTGCAAATTCAATGGGAGGCGGTCTTTGTTCAATACTTGCAATACTTCTAATGAAAATTAATATATGCTCAAATATAGATAAAACAATTATAGGATCAATAATGCTTCTTGTTCCAGGACTTTTAATAACAAATGCAATTCGTGATACAATTGCAGGAGATTTTTTATCTGGAATGACAAAGGCCGCTGAAGCATTTCTTGTTGCAGTATCTATCGCAGTAGGCACTGGTGCTGTATTAAGCTTGTTTATCAATACCTTATAATAACTTTAGATGGAGGCGACTAAAAAACAATGCTCATTCAGATTTTTATATCATTTATAGCCTCACTAGGCTTTGGAATAATTTTCAACATAAAAGGAAAAAAACTCTTTTTCGCTGCTTTAGGAGGCGGATTAAGCTGGCTTTGTTATCTTATTTTTCATAATTATAATTTGAGTAATGCACTATCTTTCTTTCTTTCATCTATAATATTCAGCATATACTCTGAGATATGTGCAAGAATTTTAAAAACTCCAGTAACAACTATTGTAGTATGTTCTTTAATTCCATTAGTTCCTGGTGCAGGAATGTATTATACTATGTATGAAACAATAACTGGTGATGTTTCTAGCGCTATTGAATCTGGACTCTCTACAATAGCAGATGCAGGAAGTCTTGCTCTAGGAGTCATTTTCGTTTCAACTATAACAAAACAAATAACTAATTTTAAAAATATAAAATCAAAATCTTCCAAAAATAAAAACAATAGAATTTAATAATCAAAGAACCCATTCATATCTGAAATGGGTTCTCGGATTATTAGGTGTATATATAGCATTTAATGGTTTAGTCTAAGCACATTTCTATGTCTCAGCTGTTATAATAAATTATATTCATTATAATTCAATAATATAACAAAAGTATTATATTATTTTTCCATAGCATCTACTCTTTTCTTGACTTCCGTAAGTTCCTCTTTTATTTCTTTTATTGTACATAATAATTCCACTATAATTTCATTTTCATTACTTTTCGAACTGCTGTTTTGAGCTTGTTCATCCGATACTGATGTTCCTGACTGCACTTTTGATACTTCTGGACATAAAGGATTGGTAATATTTAAATTTTCAGGACTATAATATCTTCCTGGTCCACTTTGAGAATACTGCTGCTGACTTGAATAAGTCTCAATTGCCTGGCCAACAAGCTGTATCCAGTTTCCAATAGAATTCTGAACATTAAAAGGAAGATTTCCTGCCATAACATCTCCTAAAATATCTCCTATTACAATAAAAAGCATTGGATTGATCCTTTGAAATCCTCCAGGCATATCATTGCATCCAAATCCATTTTTATTAGTATAAAAAAAGCCATATGGATTAAACCCAGATGATTCACTTTTATACTTTTTTAAAATTTCATTGATTTCTTCATAATTCATACTCTCTCCAAAATTCACTTTTTATCTATTATATTTATCCATTGTTTAAAAAGTACCTTCACAATCCCCTGTGCTTTATCAATTTCAAACTTAAATTTAATATTTATCAACTTTCTGTTTTAGCTGTTCAATCTCATTTTTTAATCTCTTAATATCTTTCTCAAGATTTTTTATTTTTCTCTGGTCTTTTGATGATGATTTTTCAGATTCAGAACATAATGTATTCTGTATATTATAATTTTCAGGATTGAAATACCTTCCTGGACCACCTTGATAATACTGTTGTTGTGCATTATATGTTAAAATAACCTGACCTATAAGCTGAAGCCAGTTTCCAAAAGAATTCTGAACATTAATAGGCAGCTTTTGTGATATAATTGCACCTATAACTTCTCCAACAAGTACAAAAAGACTTGGATAAATCTGCTGGAAACCTCCTGACATATCTCTGCATGTACTGTAATTTTCTTTATCAAAGTTATCATTATTCAAATCTATATTTCCATCTTCATCAAAACAGTATCCACATGCCTTCATAATTTCTTCAAATGAATTAAAATTATTATCCATCAGATATACCCTCTAAATAATAAAGCTGTCTTTTCATTATATTAAACTGCCATGACTAATGTACATATTTATCTAAATATTGACCAGCCAGATAAATTATTTCTTCATGGCATTTATTTAATTCATTGAGTTCACCGGTCTTTATTTCTAAAATTTTTTCTGCAATTTCTAAAATAATATTTATAAATTCTTGATATTCTTTATCATCCATAAGATTTATTTTGTCTTCTATGTGCTTAGGATATTTTTCTTCTTCTTCAATACCATATGTTCTCTCATTTTCTTTAATCTTGACTTGATTCATTACAATTGTTATTATTTCATTTATACTAAACTTTTCTAATTTATTCATAACATTTTACTCCTATAAATATTTTCATATCAATATGTTAATATTATAATTTATCTGCATATTCAAATATACCATCTACAATTATTATAAGCAAAATTTCAGCTTACTAAACTTCAATATATTTTATAAATTAAGAAAGGAACCTGTTAATGAAAATTGAATTTGATAAAAAATTATTCAAATATGCTGTATATATAGGCATAACCGTAATATCCATATATACAATTGTTCTTATTTTACTAAATATAAAAAGTATTTTTAAGAGTATAGCATATATGGTATATTCAGTCTTAAATTTACTAAAGCCATTTTTATTAGGAATAATAATCGCGTATATATTGTATCCTATTCGAAAGCTTATAGAAAATTTTCTTAATAATAATAAATTCTTTAAAATAAAAAGTTTCTCTAAAAGACGTATTACTGCTGTTATGCTGTCTTATGTAGCAATAATTAGTGTTTTAATTTCTTTAATATGGGGAATATATTTTATGATTGGCGGTCAGATTTCAAATAATACCACTATTTTAAATATAATAGCTGATATAAATAAATATTTCCAGGACAATTCTTTTTCAGCCTCTAAATTAAAGGAAGTTATAGAAAATATGAATTCTCCAATAATTGATGAATTTCAGCCTTATGTTGTAGATATATTTGATTTTATTCACACATACATAATGAAAAATTTTAGCAGCTTTACTTCATCAATAATCTCTATTGGAGCTAGTATTGCAACTTTGTTTATAGCTTTTATAATCAGCATTTATCTTCTTAAAGATTCTGAATACTTTATAGGATTATGGAATAAATTATACTTTTTAATCTTTAGGGAAAAGGCTATTGGACAAAAAATCAATTATATATTTAACGTTCTTCACTCTGTATTTGGAAAATTTATAAAAGGCCAGCTTCTTGAAGCATTCTTTGTTGGAATATTATCAGCAATTGCATTAAGTATTGCCGGAATTAAATACTCAGCTGTAATTGGAATGATTGCTGGAATATCTAATATGATTCCATATGCAGGTCCCATAGTTGGTACTGTTCTTGCTGCCTTAATGGGACTCTTAAGCGGAAGCCCTATAAAAATGCTATACTCAATAATCGCAATGCTTATAGTTCAACAGATTGACAATCATTTTCTAGCACCACAAATTGTAGGAAATAGTGTAGGTCTTCATCCTGTATTTACAATGATGGCAATAATTATAGGTGGGAATATAGGAGGTCTTCTTGGAATGCTTATTGCTGTACCTTTAGCAGCTTCCTTCAAGGTTCTATTTTCATCCTGGTATCATTCCCATATTGAGTCATAAAATTTTAAAAAACAGAACTGCTCATTTAAAGATTTTATCAATGTTGTTAATATGCTTTATTAATATGTTACACATTCTAATCTCTGCCGCAGCTCTGTTTTTACTGTCATGAAACAATAACTTCAAATAATATTTTTTCCTTTTATTGAATACATATTATTATAATCCTCAAATACTATATGTATTCAATTAATTATAAAAGGAGTAGGTATTATAAAATGATTATTCATAATACAGATTACCATATTTTAAAACCGGTTAAACCAATACAGCCTTCAGTTCATATAAGAAAAATTCCTGGATTTACAAATTACTTTCATACAATTGAAAAAAATATAAATAATAATGCTGTTTTTAATAACTCTACTAAAATTTTAACAGAGCAAAATAGTTCTTCTTATTTTTCAAATACTAAATCTTCCAATAAGACTTTAAATTATGTCAGTTCTGAAACAGCTTATGAACCTATTATGCTCATATATAATCTAAAAAAAAATTTTTTTAATTTATATCCATCCATAAATGCAAAACAATCAAATAACAATATATCTGATACATCCAACATGAAAGATTTTATTCCTCTAGAAAAGTCTGTTTCTACTATAATCACTCATAAAAAAATCACCAATTTAACAAAAAACCAGGCTGTTACTAAATTAAAAGAATGTTCTTCATCCATATTAAATTCTTCTTGTGAATTCAGCCTTGCATATGCATCATATCTTTTATCTGTAACTGCTGTAATTTCTCTTTTAAATCCAAAATTAGAGGACAATTAATTTTAAATTTATTCCTCACAAAAAAATCATCACATGATTAATTACTTTTTTTCATGTGATGATTTTACCTGTTGAACATATTTCTAATTAAATTTCTGAACCATTTTTATTATAGGCATTCCTGTCTTTAATGATATATATTCTTCTCCCTCTGTCTCAAATCCAAATTTCTTATAAAAATCTATGGCATAAACCCTTGCATCAAGAGTTACAAATTTTACTTTCATATCTTTTACTTTTTCAATAAGTCTCTTCATTATCTGAGCCCCAATTTTCATTCCTCTGTATTCATGATCTACTACAACCTGAGTTATTTCTCCTATTGAATCATGAACAAATAAACGTGCATGACCTATCACTTTATCATCTATATATGCAACAATTCTTAAACTTTTATCTTCAAATTCATCAAAAATAGCTTCCTTTGCTCTATTCGATGGTATGTAAAATTCTCTGTATCTTAATTCTATTGCTGATTCATATAAATCTGAATCTTTATCAATAAATTTGTATTGTATTTTCTTATGTAATTCTTCCATCTATTTTCCTCCTGAGTAAAAAACAATTTAAAATGCTTTTACAAGCATTCTTCATTTCATAATTTCCTTTATCTTATTTTCTGGTATTTCTTCATAATTTCCTATTTTCAAATCTCCAAGACATATATTCATTATTCGTACTCGTTTCAAAAATACTACATTATAACCTAATGCTGAACTCATCTTTCTTATCTGCCTATTTAACCCCTGTGTAAGCACTATTTTGAACGTATCCTCATCTATTCTTTTCACATCACATGGTCTTGTTTTTATGATACTTTTTCTTCTTTTTGTACATATAGAATTAAGCATTATTTTTTCTTCTTTTTCGTTTATTTTTTTAAGCCCTTCAGTGTCTGATATTCTCTTTACTCCACTTCCACCCTTAACATATATTTCAACACCATTTCTCATTGATTTAAGAAATTCTTCATCAAATGGTCTATCAACCCTCACTATATATTCCTTTTCATGATAGTTTTCGCACTCTAAAATTTTGTTTGAAAATTCACCATCATTAGTCAGAATGATAAGTCCTTCTGAATCCTTATCAAGCCTTCCTACTGGAAATACATATTGATTATAATTCAAATATTTACCTATATTGTTTTGAACATTTTTTTCTAATGTACACATAATACCTTTAGGTTTATTAAATGCAAGATATACCTTCTTTACAGGTCTTAAAACTTCTCCATCAAGAAGTATTTCATCGCTTTCTTCAACCCACTGCCCTTGAACACACAACTTTCCATTCACGATAATCCTCTTATCTTCAATGAGCCTGCAAGTTTCTTTTCTTGAACATATTCCAAAATTGCTCAAAAGTTTATTTATACGCATCTTAATATATCCTTTCATTGAGTATTATGCTTATTAAATTCCTATGCCTCCAATTTATAAGTAATAATTTAAACAATATTATTTTATACTAAACTTTCATTGAAAATTCAATATGATTTTGTAATTTAATAATATTACATATATTTCAGCATATTTTTAATAATATGCTCTTTATTATAAAAAGAATTTATTATTCTTACTATATAAAACATTTATTATATGGTGATATTTTTTATCCATATGGAATAAGAACCATCTTTTACAGAAAATTCTCCCATTCCATTCTTATCTATAACTACTTCATTATTATCCTGTCCTGTAATATCAATCCATGATTCTCCTATATGATTCTTGCCAACATACATTTTTTTCTTTCCTCCAACTGCCACTGTTATTAACGCAGCAAGTCCTGAATTTTTATGTTCATCATCACCTTCTCTTGTCCATCCTATTACTGCCTTATCATTAAGATAGTCATGCTGTATGCCATATGCGTATTCTTTTCTTGCTTTAATGATTATATCAAGAGAATCTTTTATTCCTTCATATCCTTTTTCAGGTATGCCATAATAATCTCCGTAAAATATACATGGATACCCTTCATCTCTTGTAAGTATAAAAGTATATGCAAGAGGCTTAAACCATGGCTTAACCCATGATTCAAGTGATTGGCCAATTTGGGTGTCATGATTATCTACAAAAGTAACTGTATACTCAGGTTCTACTTGAAGCAATGTATTATCTTTTATTCTGCTCATGTCATAATTTCCCCATGAATTACTTGCAGCTTGAAAATTATAGTGTAATGGAGCATCAAAAAGTTTCATTGAATGTCCACATCTATCAAGATAATATCTGAGTCTTCCCACATCCCATGTCCAATACTCTCCAACTGCAAATAAATCTTTTGAACTGCTTTTTCTCATTTCACTAAGCCATTCTTTAAAAAAATCAAATCTTATATGTTTTATTGCATCAAGCCTGAACCCATCAATATGAGTTTCTCTTATATACCATTTTCCCCATCTTTTTAATTCTTCAACCACATATGGGCTATCCATATCTAAGTCAGCAAACATAAGGAAGTCATAATTTCCATTTTCCTTATCAACATCCTGCTCCCATTCCTTACCTTTAAATTTAAATATTCCTGATTTTTTTGATATTTCATCATAATCCACACCATCAAAATCATTTGCTGTCCATTTGTATGCTGAATATTTTTCCTTTCTCCCTGGAAATGAAAATATAGTATGTGCCTCTATTTCCTTTTCTTCTCCAATAAACATATTTCTATTATTTTCATCAACCTGACGTGCAATTACAAATTCTGTTCCATCTGCACCAGCTTTATGATTAAATACCACATCTCCATATACTTTAATACCATTTTTATGTGCTTCTTTTATTCCTTCAATATACTCATCTTTCGTGCCATATTTTGTTCTAATTGCTCCCTTTTGATCGAACTCTCCAAGATCATATAAATCATATGTAGAATATCCAACATCATTTATTCCATTATGAGCTTTATATGCAGGAGGAAGCCATAAAGATGTTATTCCTAATGTTTTTAAATGTTCTGATTCTTCTTTTACTTTTTTCCACAATGAGCCATCATTAGGATAATACCATTCAAAAAACTGCATCATTGTTTTATTGTCATTTGTTTTACATAAATTATTTTCTTCAATCAGACTGCTATCTTCTAACTTTTCATCTTCCGCTGAATTCCTAATATTTTCAACACCTAAATCAAATGCATCGTTAACATTCAGTACTGCAGCATTTTTATCTGCTTTTTTATTTTCTTCTTTGTTTATATCATTCTTTATCTGTTGAATTTCTTTTAATATATTCTGTTCTTTTTCTATGGCTTTTTTCCCATAGTCATCAAAATACTTTTCAACATCTTCTTTTACAATATCGCAAATCATTTCTTCAATATATTTATAAAATATTTCTTTATTTTCTTCTGATTCAGACTCCTCTATCTTCTTCATATTTATTATAAATTTATCTATGTCTTCTCTAATTAAAACAGCACTTCTTTCAATGTTATTCAACCTGCATTTAATTTGCTCATTTTCTTTTTTTAGATTATGTACCTGTTTTTCCATATCCATGCTTTTGTTTTTTAATCTTATGTATATATAAATTATAAAAAACAAAAGCACACCTATACACATATATAACATAAATTTATACACCTCTTAATCTAATCTATCTTATCCCATAAAAACCATATATTTTCTTTTATTTAAATGATACCATACTTTTCTATATTAATTAACCTAATTAATATACTAACTAAATAAAAAATGATTTAAACTTATTTTAAAATAAATTTAAATCATTTTGTTATTATCTTTTTGCTAATTTCTAGTTATTATATATATCATATATGCTGCATATAATGCTGTAAGTAGTATTCCTTCAATTTTAGTTAATTTTTTTTCTTTTTTTCTATTTGCAAAAATTAATATATATATAAGCAATGTCACTCCTATCAAAAATAAAAAATCTACTAAAAGACTCTGTTCGACATTAATAGGACTGATCATTGATGAAACACCCAAAATTAAAAGAATATTAAATATATTTGAACCAAGTACATTTCCAAGAGCAATCTCATTTTCTCCTTTGTGAGCTGCCATTGCTGATGTCACAAGTTCCGGAAGGGATGTTCCCATTGCAACTATTGTAAGTCCAACAAGTTTTTCACTCATTCCAAGAGATGAAGCTATATTACTAGCACTATCAACAACCAGCTGACCTCCTATTACTATTCCTGCTGCACCAGCAATCATCAAAAGTGTCTTTGTAAAAACATTTATATTTTTCTCGGTATTGGCTGGTTCAGGTATACCAACTCTTTTAGCTTTTACAACAAGCATAGTCATATATGCTATGCAAATAAATACAAGTATTGTTCCATCAATTCTTGTAATTATATTTGATTTTTCTGTAAATAAATTATCAAATGCCAATATAAATAGCAATATTGTCACCCCTGTATTTACTAAAAAATCTGTTCTTACTTTTTCTTTGTGTATTATTATTGGAAGTATAATTGTTGTTACACCTAAAACTACTAAAGTATTAAATATGTTTGACCCAAGTACATTCCCTATTGCAATATCATTGCTTCCATTAAGTCCAGAAATAATGCTTACTGCAAGTTCTGGAGCACTCGTCCCGATTGATACTATTGTAAGCCCTACAATAACTGGTGGTATTCCTATCTTTTTAGCCAATGAAGAAGCACCATCCACAAAAATGTCTGCTCCTTTTATAAGCAGTATAAATCCTATAATTAATATAATATAATTCATAAATATTTCTCCTAAAATTTCTTTTGTAAATTGATTACTTTTTCTAATGTTTATTATTGTTCAATCTATTACATATTATACTTGATATTCTACTTTTTCCTGTCTTCATAAATTAAAAGAACTTTATTTTAGAATTTTATTTTGACACAAAAGGGTTCTATCATTTAAACTAGTAACATAACTGAGTTAGAGTACTATTATTTTTACAGGAGGAAATTAATGAGCGTATTACTTGTTAAAGATATGAATCATGGTTTTGGAGACAGAGCCATATTTGAAGATGTTTCTTTTAGACTTTTAAAAGGAGAACATGTTGGACTTATCGGTGCTAATGGTGAAGGTAAGTCTACTTTTATGAATATAGTAACAGGAAAACTTCAACCAGATGAAGGTAAAGTTGAATGGTCAAACAATGTAAGAGTTGGATACATGGACCAGCATGCTGTACTTACTAAAGGACAAAGCATAAGAGAAGCTTTAAGAGGTGCATTTAAATATCTTTTTGACCTTGAAGCTGAAATGAATTCATTATATGAAAAAATGGGTGACTGTACTGAAGATGAGTTAAACAAGATGCTTGACAGAACAGCTGTTATTCAAGATCTACTTGATAATAACGGTTTTTATGTAATAGATCCAAAAGTTGAAGAGGTTGCAAAAGGACTTGGACTTTTGGATTTAGGATTAGACAGAGATGTTGATGATTTATCTGGTGGGCAAAGAACAAAAATTCTTCTTGGAAAGCTTCTGCTTGAAAATCCGGATATCCTGCTCCTTGACGAACCTACTAACTATCTGGACGAAGAACATATTGAATGGCTTAAAAGATATCTTCAGTCATACGAAAATGCATTTATCCTTATTTCACATGATATTCCATTCTTAAATTCAGTAGTAAATTTAATTTATCATGTTGAAGAAAGAAAACTTACAAGATATGTGGGCGATTATAATGAATTTCAAAGAATTTATGCTGAAAATAAAAAGAAACTTGAAGCTGCTTATGAAAAACAACAGAAAGAGATTGCAAGACTTGAAGATTTCGTAGCAAGAAATAAAGCTAATGTAGCAACTGCCAATATGGCAAAATCAAGACAAAAAAAATTAGATAAAATGGAAAAAATCGAATTAATGCAGGAAAAACCAAAACCTGAATTTAATTTCAAACCAGCAAGAACTTCTGGAAAGGTAATTTTTGAAACTAAAGATTTAGTTATAGGCTATAATTCTCCGCTTACAAAACCACTTAATATATCTATGGAAAGAGGACAAAAAGTTGCCCTTGTTGGTGCAAATGGTCTTGGTAAGTCAACTCTATTAAAGAGTCTCCTTGGAATAGTAAAACCTTTAAGTGGTGAAGTGCATCTTGGAGATTACCAACACATAGGATATTTTGAACAGGAAGATAGAACTGACAATTCAAATACATGTATTGAAGAAGTATGGAATGAGTTTCCTGGATACACTCAGTATCAGGTTAGAGCTGCTCTTGCTAAATGTGGATTGACTACAAAGCAGCTTGAATCTCAAATAAGAGTCTTATCTGGAGGAGAAGCTGCAAAAGTAAGATTATGCAAAATATTAAACAACGAAACTAATATACTTATTCTAGATGAACCTACCAACCACCTTGATGTAGATGCTAAAGATGAATTAAAACGTGCTTTAAAAGAATATAAAGGAACTATACTTTTAGTATCCCATGAACCTGATTTTTATAGAGATGTTGTAACTGAGATTTGGAATTGCGAAGATTGGACAACAAAAATAGTATAATCATTTTACATAAATTTAAGCAACCATTATTTTAATAATATTATACCTTCTAGATAGACACATAAAGCTACAAAAATCTATTTAGTAGGTATTTTATTAAAAACTTATCTAATCTTCCAAATTAACAATAATATTTTACATATATGTTCCAATATTAAATTTACATCTAAAATTTATTCTATACATTAAAGAAATCTTACAGAAATTTTATTCTTCATTGCAAATTGTCAATTGCAACATATATAATAATTGTATATATAAATAACAAAAATAAAATTTAGAAAGGTTGAAGTTAAAAATGATAAAGCCGATTGTTAAAGATGTATTATTTTTAGGACAGAAATCTGAACCTGCAACTAAAGATGATTTTCAAGTTATAACTGATTTAATTGACACTTTAAAAGCAAACATAGATAACTGTGTAGGCATGGCTGCCAATATGATAGGAATAAAAAAACGTATTATAGTATGTGCTGCAGGAAATCTTATAATTCCTATGATTAATCCTGTAATAATAAAAAAAATGAAAAGTTATGAAACTGAAGAAAGCTGTCTTTCTTTAACAGGTTTCAGAAAAACAACTCGATATGAAATAATAGAAGTAGAATACCTAGACAGAAATTTTAAAAAGCATAAAGACAAATTTACAGGACTAGTTGCTCAAATTATTCAGCATGAAATTGATCACTGCAATGGAATAATAATATAAATATACTTTTGATATTTCAATTTCACCATTCAAAACCACAATCTTTGCAGTGAAATCTCTCAAGAGAATCTTTTGCTTCTTCATTGAATTCAATGCAGCATCCTCCTAAGATACATTCTTCCCTATCACTTTCATCAAACATTTCTTTTGTTGGATATCCATAAATTATTGGAATAATATTATTCGAATTACATTTGGGGCAAATCTTTCTGGTCATGTACATATCTCCTTTCATATTACAATTATTTTATATCATAATGCTGCATTTTTCTATAAATCAGCAAAATATTTTGTATTGTTTTAAACATAATATCCTTTATATTTGATACATATGAATGTATTCCAAAAAATATTAAACATTGATTTATTTTCCTTACTATGATAGAATCTCTACATTAAGTTTTCTAGGGTTCCGCTAATAATTTAGGTCTGGTCCAAGAGAAAGCACACATATTTTGTGTACACGGAAGGATAAAAGCCTGGGAGATATTTTTATATCTCCCAGGTTTATTTATATTTGAATTAAGAAAGGATGATTAAATTGACAAAACAAAACTTAACTTTAAAATTATTAAAAGATATTTACGGAGTGTGTAGATTAAACAAAGATGAATCAATTCCTTCATGGGCCTTTGATGGTGAATTCTCTTCTATAACAAAAACAGATGATGAATTATCTATTGTATGTCTCAAAGACAATATACCTAAAGATACAAAATGTGAGCTTGACTGGAAAATATTAAAAATTCTAGGTCCATTAGATTTTTCTCTTATTGGAATACTATCAAAAATAAGCACTCTCATGGCTGAAAACAATATAAGCATATTTGCAGTTTCAACATATGATACTGATTATATTATGATAAAGGAAAATGATTTAAAACAAGCTGTAAGCATTCTTGAGAATAACTCATATAAGATTATAAAATAATTATATTCAAATTGCTTTTTTCATTTTTCATCTTAATTGTAGATATTTCATAATTATAATTTTATATGATTTAATTCAAGATATAGTACCTATATCCATTTAAGATATACTATATGTTGAGTTGGACTTTGTATTTATGCTAATATCAAAGATCCTCAATCATTAACAACAATTATTATTTACATATTATCCATTATACACAAGTATATGATACAATGTAATAAATAAAATTGTAAATTATGTTATTTATTTTAAGGAGGAAAATCATGAAGCGATTCTTTAATTTATTAATACTGTTTTTAGGATTCCTTATATTAGGATTTCACAATTCACCAGTATATGCAGCTCAAAAAGAGTACGATATAGAAAAAGCTGAATTTAATGTATATTTAGATAAAGATGGAAATGCACATATAACTGAAAAATGGAAACTTAACTTTAAAAAAGGTGATTTTACACGTTTTTATGTAAACAGGCTTAAAAATCCTAATGAATTAGAAAAATATGACAATATTGAATTTGACAATTTTAAAATCAATGGTCTTGATTGTACCCTAACTGACGATTTAGATAATAGACCTGAAGGTACTTACAGCATTTCAGATATGGAAAATA
Source organism: uncultured Clostridium sp. (assembly GCF_934754915.1). Taxonomy (GTDB): domain Bacteria; phylum Bacillota; class Clostridia; order Clostridiales; family Clostridiaceae; genus Clostridium. Next base: position 9,615 of record NZ_CAKVKB010000028.1, on the reverse strand, counting down.
ACTTGGAGTATGCATGGTATTTTAAAGCTAAAAATACCACACTTAATTTAGAAACCAGTTATACATTGACTAATATTGTTAAGTACAATGAAAAAGGATATGCATTTTTCTGCTATAGATTTATTGGAACAAATTTTGAGAAATCAATAAATAACTTAAAGATAAACATCTATGCACCTGATTCATGCAATATGGAAATCAGAAATGATTCTGGTATGAATTATAAAATAAATCCTGACAATATTGAATTAAATGAAAAGAACAGTTCTAATCTAATCAAAATTAATATTGCTATGGATAAAAATATTTTTTCACAAAATATTAACTTTATAGATCAAAATACGCTGGATGCAGTTGCTGATGAAAACGGAAACTATGATAAAAACTTTTCTGCTGTTTTTGCTTTATCTACTTTATGTGTGTTTGTCTTCATTTTTTCTATAATAATATTTAAGATAATACTTTGCTTAAAAAGTAATAAGTTAGCTAAAGATGAAAAATTCATTTACCAGATAATAAATGAGTTAAAAATTCATAATATCACACCTTTTGAATTTTCAAGAATGTGTGGAATACGTAAAATAGAAATGAATGAATTCAAGCTCATATTTCTTGATTTATTAAGAAAAGATTTTTTATCAATAAAAGACACAAACATATATATAAACTACAATTTAGAATATGGTTTAAAGAAATTCGAAATATCACTTATTCAATTATTAAATAAATATTCAAAACAGGATTCTAATGGGATAAGCCTAATTTCTATGGATGATCTATTAAAAATATTGAAAGATAAAAAATCATTAAAGAAAATCACGTCAGCATACAATAAAAAAGAAATTAAACAATTTAGAAAAGAAAATAAAAATAAAATCAAAATTCTTAAAATTTATTTTAATCGCTATGCCCAAGGTTACACAAATGATATGGGAGAAATATTAGATAAATATAACAAGCAGAATTTTATAGAATTAGACAACTTATACTATATGGCAAGCAAAATATTAGTAACATCAAAAGGAGAAAGTAATTATTTTGATGATCTTCAAAATAATTACTATTATTATTATTACAACGATCCCTTTTATTATATGGATTATCACTCTCATTCATATGTTGATAACAGTTCTTCTAGTGGAACAGACTGCTCTAGCTGTTCCAGCTGCTCTAGCTGTTCTAGTTGTGGCGGAGGAGGTGCTGATTAATTCATGGAAAAACATATTCTGCAATGGCATATTACTCATAAATGCAATTTAAGATGTATTCACTGCTATCAGGAAGATTACAAAAATGATTTAAGTTTTAATCAAATAAAAAAAATTTTCTTTGATTATCTCGAATATGTAAAACACAATAATTTTAAAAGTCATATCAACATTACAGGTGGAGAACCATTTCTTCACCCTGACTTTTTTAATATTATAAGTTTATTTGAAAAAAATAATATTTCTTTTGGAATATTAACTAATGGAACTATATTAGATGAAGACTTAGTCCTAAGACTTTCATTATATAAGAATTTATCCTTTGTACAAATAAGTTTAGATGGTACTAAAAAAATCCATGATGAAATCAGAGGCAAAGGAAATTTTGAAAAAGCAGTAAATGCAATAAGATTGCTAAATAAATATAACATTCAATCAATGGTTGCTTTTACTGCCCATAAGAAGAACATCCATAAATTAAAATCCTTAATTAAATTTGTAAAAAAGGAAAAAGTCCGAGTTTTTTGGACAGATAGATTAATTCCAACTAATACATGTGAAGATATATTAAGCACTGAAGAATTTTTAAAAATGACCAAACTTCTGCAAAAAGAATCCCTAAAAGCAGAAAAAAATAAAAATTGTGTTACAGAAATAAGAACAAATAGAGCTTTAATGTTTTTGGGCGGCACAAATTGTATCTATCATTGTTCAGCGGGTATTACTCTTCTTACAATACTAGCTAATGGTGATCTTCTTCCTTGCAGGAGACTCCCTATTGTTATAGGGAATACTTTAGAAAAATCTATAACGGATTTATATAATGAAAGTGAATTAATTAAATATCTAAAGAATCATGAAATTCCAGAAGAATGCAAAAAATGCTATAAATCAGAAAAATGCAGAGGTGGATTAAAATGTCTATCATATGCTGTAACCAGAAAACTTTCTCAAAAGGATATTAACTGTCCTATTACTAGATTTAGTGAAAATTGATACAAATTTATCTAAACACTCTTAATTGACTCTTTCTCATTAAAATTACCCTTTCATATAAATTCTAACAATAAACACATATAATATTGTTAACTCCAATATACAACTTTAAGTCTCTATTTTTATAGCTTATCTTTTGTTTAATGTACCCATACATTTGACGGCAATATTTCTGATGCTATAATATACGTATTATATAATTACAGCCTGTATTAAGGCTGTTCTTGCTATTATAAAATAATTTTATAAATATTATTTAGCTAAATAACCAAAATTAAATATTATTTTCAAATGATAAGCAATGAAATAAACTAATTTTTAAAAGGGGTTTTTTTATGGAAACAACAAACGTTAGATTAAAAAAATTAATGCAGACAGCTCTTCTAGCTGCATTATGTTATGTATCTTTTACTTTTTTACAAATTAAAATTCCAGTACCAGGAGGAGATTATACTTCACTTCACGTAGGAAATGCTTTCTGTGTACTTGCAGCTTTACTTTTAGGCGGTTTTTATGGCGGTCTTGCTGGTGCTATAGGAATGACAATTGCTGATATATTTGATCCAGCATATGTAATTGTAGCTCCAAAAACATTTATATTAAAATTATGTATAGGACTTATTACTGGATTTGTAGCTCATAAAATAGCTAGAATAAGTGAATCAAATGATAAAAAATACATATTTAAGTGGAGCATTATATCTTCAGTATGTGGACTTGCATTTAATGTAATAGCAGATCCTATCGTAGGTTATTTTTATAAGCAGTATATCTTAGGACAACCACAGGAATTTGCTAAAGTTCTTGCCAAACTAAGTGCCGTAGCAACTTTTGCAAATGCAGTTGTTTCTGTAATATTAGTTGCATTTTTATATAATGTATTAAGACCAATATTGACAAAATCAAATCTACTGCTTCCAATATATCCAAGTAATAAATAATATTAAATTTAATAAAAGGTCAGAGTATCATTTATGGATATTCTGGCCTTTTATTCTATAAATTCACTAGATTTTTTCACATAATAATAAGAAATACTAGTAATGTATTATTTAGTATTTAAATATATTGTGAAAGGAAGTTTCTCTAATGATGAAAAAAAAATACGTAAATAAATTTCATAAACTACAATTCAAAACAAATACAGAAAAAGATATGGAACTAAATAATCCTCCTATAAGCAGAAACTTAGACAATTTTAAAATAGCTGATGACTTTTCAAATAATTTAGAAATAAAATATAAATATTCTGGAGAAGGTGAAGATATAGATATTGAACATTAAATTAAAAAAATTATTTTTATGCTGTTTTTATCATATTTCTGATTTTTTATTAAATATTTCCCCTTTTTATTTGTATATAAAATATTAACAGCTTGACATTATTTCCTAAAATGATATTATAAAATTATTAAGTTTTAAGCAACAATAGTAAGAAGGGGTTATAAATATGATGACATTAGATAAATTTGAACAAGCTTATGAAACTGTTCAAAAAGTTATATTACCAACAAAATTAGTTCATAGTGATTATTTTTCTGATTTAACAGGAAACAAGGTTTATTTCAAACCTGAAAATATGCAGAAAACAGGTGCATATAAAATAAGAGGTGCATATTATAAAATAAGTACTTTAAGTGACGCAGACAGAAATAAAGGACTTATTACAGCTTCTGCCGGCAATCATGCTCAAGGAGTTGCTTATGCAGCAAAAGCATATAATTGTAAGGCTATAATTGTAATGCCTACAACAACACCATTAATGAAAGTTAACAGAACTAAAAGTTATGGTGCTGAAGTTATATTATATGGTGATGTTTATGATGAAGCCTGCAATTATGCATTAAAACTTGCTGAAGAAAAAGGATATACTTTCATTCATCCTTTTGATGATCTTGATGTAGCTACAGGACAAGGTTCTATTGCAATGGAAATATTAAAAGAACTGCCTACTGTTGACATTATTTTAGTACCAATTGGTGGAGGTGGACTTGCTACTGGTGTTTCTACACTTACAAAATTATTAAATCCAAATGTACAGGTAATTGGTGTAGAACCTGCTGGTGCAAACTGTATGCAGGCTTCTTTAAAAGCTGGTAAAGTTACAACACTACCTACCGTTGATACAATTGCAGATGGTACTGCTGTTAAGACTCCAGGTTCTAAAATATTCCCATATATCCAAAAGAACATTGACGATATAATAACAATTGAAGATCATGAACTTATAGGTGCATTTTTAGATATGCTTGAAAATCATAAAATGCTTGCTGAAAACTCAGGTCTTCTTACAGTTGCAGCATTAAAGCATTTAAAATGCAAGGATAAAAAAGTTGTTTCAATCATAAGTGGTGGTAATATGGATGTTATTACTTTTGCATCCCTTGTTCAACATGGATTAATAGAAAGAGAACGTATATGTACTGTTTCAGTACTTCTTCCAGATAAACCAGGAGAACTTACAAATGTATCTAAAGTAATTGCTGAAGCTCAAGGAAATATAATAAAACTTGATCACAATCAATTTGTAAGCATAAACCGTAATAGTGCTGTTGAATTAGATATAACAATGGAAACATTTGGTCATGAACACAAACAGAAAATAATAAAGGCACTTGTTGATAATGGATATAAACCAAAACTAATGCAGCCAAAAATGATATATCAATAAAATTTTATATAAAAATTGAGCCAGTCTTGAATTACAAGTCTGGCTCAATTTTTATATTTACATTTCACAATTTTATATTAATTACATCTTAAAATTAAGTATTTAATTCCTCTACTCCTTTTTCTTTTCTTCAACTCTCTCAAGTCTTATACAGAATCCTTCAGGACCAAATCTGAATTCCTTATGAATTTCAGTTCCATCTACTGGTACAAATAAGAATAGAATAAAAAATATTAGTCCAACCATACAAATTCCCAAAGCTTCTATTAATGATAAAATTACTATATTCATTGTTTACCCTCCTTTTATATACCCCTTATTTCTATAAACACAGCTATTTCTTATTAAGCTAAAACATTAGAATTTTCCATATAGTTTTTTACTTCTAAAAGACTGCTGCATATATGATTTGCAAGTTTTTTCATGTTTTCATCAGGTTCTTTCATATCTGGAACATTTATTCCTGTCATTCCTGCTCTGTGTGCAGCTAATATTCCAGCATCAGAATCTTCTATTACCATACAATACTCAGGTTTAACATCAAGACCTTTTGCTGCTTTTAAAAATATTTCTGGATCTGGTTTAGAATTTTCAACCTGATCTCCGCAGATAATATAATCTACTTTATTCTTTATTCCAACCTGTTCAAGAAGATAGTGAGCTCTTTCCTTTCTTGTAGATGTTGCTACTGCAATTTTGTAATTATTTTCTTTTAAATAATCTACAAGCTCATGAACACCTGTTTTTACTATAACACCATCTCTGTCAATTGTACTGACTGCTATCTTAACTTTCTTTTCATATACTTCTTCAAAAGGAAAATCATTTCCATATTCTTTCATCATAAGTTCTTTAATGCTTTTCACATTTCTTCCTATCATTGTCAGGTAAAATTTTTCTGTCATTTCATAATTATATTCTTTTAGGACTTCTTTAAATGCATTAAATGAAATCCTTTCTGTATCAATAAGTACTCCATCCATATCAAATATAACTGCTTTAATATTTTTCATATGTTCTCCTCTCCTGCTGTAAATTTTATTTAAAATAATTTTTTAATGCTAATTATTTTCTTACTTATATTCTATCATTAACCATTAACTTTTCCAAATATTTTAAAAGACTGCACATATTTTAATAAATATGCACAGTCTCTAAAAAATATATTCTTTTCTATATATACCTTTCCAAATAGAAATATTATTAAGATTGGTAATTTACATATAATCTTCCGTTTCTGTCTTCATTCCCTTTTTCTTAAGCTTTGCTTCTACTACTTCTTTTAAAAGAGAATAGATTACAGCAAATAAAGGAACCCCTATTACCATTCCTACAATTCCAAGGAATTTACCTGCAACAAGAATTGCAAACAAAATCCAGAAAGCAGATATTCCTATTGAATCTCCTAATATTTTAGGCCCTATAATATTACCATCAATCTGCTGAATAATTAATATTATTACAAGAAACCATAAAGCCTTAACTGGTGATACAAAAAGTATTATTATAAATGATGGTACAGCACCTATAAACGGTCCAAAAAATGGTATTATATTTGTAATTCCTACAATTACTGATATCAATATTACATATGGCATCTTACATATAGTAAGAATAAAGAATGTAAGCATGCCTATTATGGCTGAATCAAGAATTTTCCCCATAAGAAATTTTCCAAATGTACTATTGCTTCTGTGAGTTATTTCTATAGTCTTTTCTGCTATTGATTTAGGAAATACTGCATATGTTATCTTTTTACTCAAAGCGCAGAATTTTTCCTTATCACTTAAAAGATAAATTGATACTATTATTCCAAGTACAATATTCCATACTTTAGATGCTATACTTGTTAACATTGTTCCTAATACAGGAAGAAGATTTGTTGCAAACTTAATTATAAATTCTATAAATTTGTTGAAATTTTCATTTATAAGATCCAAATATTGCTTTTCTATATTTAATTTCAATAATAATCCATCAATAAATTTTGTTGTTTCAGTAATATACATAGGTATATCATTCATAAGACCAATAATACTTTCCAAAAGCTGTGGAAGTACAAATTTTATAAAAAGATATACAATAATAAAACTAAACAAATATGTTATAACAATTCCTATTGCTCTTTTAGAATTGCGCTTTAATTTCAGTTTTTTCATAAATTCAAAGCTGAACAATACTCTTTCACAATATTTCAATACAAAATTCAATATGTATGCAATTGAAAATCCAAAAATAAATGGCTGAAGAATTACAATTGCTCCACTTATTTTTCCCAAAACAATGCCAATTTGTGATATTCCAAGGTAAAACAATATTATAGCACATGCCACTATAAAAGTATATGCTGCAATAGTCGTGTACTTTGTATTCCAGTCAATCTTCATAATCCAACCCCTTCTCATTTTTTCTTCAATATCATGTTTAAATTAGTATATATTTGATAATATCCTTTTATATAAAAAATATACCTCTAATACAATTATACACTTCTATATCAAACATTTAATATAAAATGATATTCCGTTTATATTTTATATATTGAGTAATTAAGTTTTATTATATATTATTAAAACCATATCCTCAATGTATTACTAATTAAAGTTCTATTAATTTTTTCTTAACAAACATCTTTTACAATCTACATTTTATTCTAAAATAATAAATAATTTCAAATAAACCCTTACAGTTTAAAATTCTATTGTAAATTTCATACTGTAAAGGCTTTAACAGATTTTCAGCATTATGTAAAATTAAACTTCATAAATTTAATTTTCAAATTTTCCTATTCATTTATGAATTTTCTTATCTGTTCAAGAAGCATGTTTAATGCCACATCATTTGCTCCACCTTCAGGAATTATTATATCAGCTCTTCTCTTACTTGGTTCAACAAATTCTTCATGCATTGGTTTAACAGTACTTAAATATTGATTTACTACTGAATCTAAGCCTCTGCCTCTTTCCTTAACATCTCTAAGAAGTCTTCTTATTATTCGTATATCTCCATCTGTATCTACAAATACTTTTATATCCATCAAATCACATAATTCTTTATTTTCAAAAATAAGTATTCCTTCTACTATTATAACTTTAGTAGGTATAACTTCTACTGTCTCATTCAATCTTGTATGTTCAACAAAGGAATATACAGGATGATTTATTGCTTCTCCTTGTTTTAACCTCTTAAGATGTTCGATTAAAAGATTTGTGTCAAATGAATCCGGATGATCATAATTAAGCTTCTTACGTTCTTCCATTGGTATTCCTTCATTTGATTTATAGTAATAATCATGGCAAAGAATAGAAATCTTATCACCAAAAACCTCTTTAATTTTTTGAGCCAATGTTGTCTTTCCAGAACCACTTCCACCAGCTATACCAATTATCATTACATCGTGCATAATTTCCTCCAAAATCTTGAAACCGCTGTATTGTAAACATAAACAAATCAACTAATTGCACTGCAGTTCCATAATAAATTTATTTTCTATTGTCATAAAATATCTATGCTATAAAATAATTTCATAATATACAATATTAATTTCTCATAAATTGTTATATATACTTTAAATTCGCCCATATGATTTTATTATAAATGAGCAAAAAAAACAACTCCTATTATTTATTATATTAAAATAACATTATAAATAGCAGGAGTTTTTCTTATTAAAAATTGCTATAGCACATTATTTTGGAGTTCATTGTTTTTCTTATATAGATATACAGTAATATTTTTGTTTTTCTCCTTTCCACCTTTTAATATTACTGCATCTGTGTCTTGATTTTTATCTTCAAAAAATTCTATTGCTCTTTTCACTTTTCTAATTTCACCATTTTCATTTTTATATAAAAGAGATGGATTTTCTCTATACTTACAGTTTTTATTTTTAACAGATTTCTCCTCTTTCTCATGCTCATTAAATTCATCAAAATTCTTTTCACTATATTTTATATATATATCATTTTCCATACCATTTTCAATTTTGTTGCGCATTTCATTCATTGCTTGTTCTAGTTTCATTACAAATTTCTCATAATTTTTAACCATATAGATAAGTTCATAATATTCAATGATATCATCTCCATATTTACATTTAAAATCATTCATCATATCTTCAATTATAGTTTTATTATATATACCTTTGTATGCAATATCTCTGCCCATTTTTTTTACAATATTATAAACACTTCTATATTTTATTAAACTTAACATTTTCACAAGAAAAATTACTGATGTTACACAGCATGGTAATGCAATTGCAGGAAACTTAATTGCCAAAACAGTAAGTAATATAAATATTGTAAAATTACGATTTTCTATTTTATATTTTTCTATTCCATTCTGTAAAGTAGGACTATATGATAAGATTTTTTCCATCATAAGCTTTTTGTTAGATGTATTTATTTTGATTTCTCCCAAAAATTCAAATTTATTTCTTATTATACCTTCAGAACTCTCCATATTATCCTCGCACCCCTCTTTCCTTTTATACCACTGTAAATTAGTTTAATTTATCTCACAAACCTTTTCCTTTATTTTACAGTAACATTTCAATCTTATCAACATACCCTTTATTTTAAACATTTCTATTTTATTTCAATAAATTTGAATCTTCTATTTCTTATTCTTTATTTTCCTATCACATAATATTTAAATTTGTCTATTTATAAATATATTTTTTGATATATTTTTATAATGTCAACTTTAAAGATAATAAAAGTTGACAAATAATGAAAA